>JABSOG010000006.1 GCA_013216025.1 Algicola sp.
TGAAGGCATCATCGAAGTAGGTTAATCCCTGACTCGAATGATTGGGTGTGAAATATCGCGCCCTGCAACTACTCTAATTCACATTTAAAAATAAGGTTCTATCATGCCAGTTAATGAGCAAATTACAGATTCAGTTACACAAGTAAACACTAAAGTTGTTGGCGAAACTCCGGCCATGGCCATGGGCAACTTGTTGATGGCAACATCTCAAGCACTGGGTAACTCTGCACACAACGCAACTGCCGCACAGCAACAAGCACAGATCACTATGCAAGCCGCCACTGTACAAGGTGTTAACTCACTGATGGCAATCGGTAGCTCAGTTATCGGTCGCAGTGCTGAAGGTATCCTCGAAGAAGGTTAATCCCTGACTCGATAAACTAGCCCGCAGCAAGCTGTCTCGCTTAGGCTCGTCTCCCACTTCATGGGAGCGGGTTATTTTATAAAGTTGAAGAGCAAAAGCGGGTTAGTTGGCGCAGCAAACTGCGGAGAATCACAGGTTTTATACTCCACGGTTTTTGGCCACTACGTGGCCTTATATAAAAATGCGCAGCAGGTTTATTGGGTGTGAAATTTCACACCCAATAAACCGTCCAAATAACAGTTAAAAAACTCACATTCTAAAAAGGTTCTATCATGCCAGTTAACGAGCAAATTACAGATTCAGTTACACAAGTAAACACCAAAGTTGTCGGCGAAACACCAGCAATGGCCATGGGCAACTTATTAATGTCTACCAGCCAGGCATTGAGCAACGCAGCACACAACGCTACCGCCGCTCAGCAGCAAGCACAAATCACTATGCAGGCCGCTACTGTACAAGGTGTTAACTCACTGATGGCTATCGGCAGCGCCGTTATTGGCCGCTCCGCTGAAGGCATCATTGAAAAAGGTTAATAGGCCTTTTTGATGCTTGAGTAAGCCTTTATCGAGTCGGTGCACTAGATAAGGGCTTTTTCTGTACCAATTGATGCACTAATTGAGGCACCAACGGCTATTCCATCGAGTTAACTAGTTTTCATCCGAAACGCCCTCTTTGCGCAAGCGCTTCAGTAGGCGTGTCCACGATGAAATTCGTAACCTATTGAAAAATAGGCCTTACGACTTACCTACACGGACGTAGGTACTTAGGTTTTGCCTGGAGCAAAAAACCTATCGCTGCATAGCGTCCGTCCTGCCGATTGGCAGATGGAAACAGTGTTTCCGAACGGGCACTAAATAACTGCTGAGAATCAACTTGGTATTCATTCAACAACAAAGAACACGGGAAAATCATGAGCAACACTACCCCCCCTCCTACACCGTCTCAAACGGCCGTTAATAACGCCGAGCAATCCATTGCCCAGTCAACCGCATTGGCCCTGGCAGATGCAACAGACAACTTACGCAACCTTAATACCCTTAGCACCACGGCCATCGGGGTAGCATTATCACAATACATTGAAACCCTAGACCCTAAGTTTGGCGATATCATTCTTGAAGCCCAAAACGTGGTCAGCCGGGGCGCAGAAAACTTCAGTGCGGTCGGCGAAAAAATCGCGACGGTATTACATGACAGTGACGGTGCTTAAAACTGACTGGGCAAAGGACTTTATTCGGCGATCCTTAACGATTTTGTGCCTCTTTGACCAAGATCGTAAATTCGCCCTGTATGAGCGTTGTTTCAACCGATTATTTAGCAGCCTGTTTACCTTATTCTGACCATTAAGCATTGAATTTATAAAAGCCCGAAATTCGGACAGAACCTTTGGAGAATAATAACATGAGCGACACCACAGACAACGCCACCCCAGCGGTGAGTAACCCCTTTTCAGGTCAGCCAACCGGACTGGTAGAAACCACCTTTGCCGAGACGCTGGGTTTATCCATGCACAATGCTGTCACCACCCAACAAAGCGCTCAAATGACCACCGCCGCGTCAATCACTAACGCTTGTGCCAGATTACTGCAAGCACCTGTACCCGCACCACCGGCCAAAAAAGAAAAAGCGCCTGAGCCCGAAAAAGCCAAAGTGCCAGAAGTGCCAGAAACGCCACCCGAACCGCCCAAAGCCAAGAAAAAATTCAACCTCATGAATTTTCTCAAACCCAAGAAAAAAACCGAAAAAGAAGCGACACCCGTGCGCACTGAACCCACCACATCAGATACGCAGGTATAGTCATGAGTGAACAAAGCTCCCCAGAACAAGACGCTGAAGCCTATTTTAAAAAGCTCGACGCGTTTACCAAGCAACAGCAAGAAAAAGTCGCCAAAGTGATTGAAGACGGCGCCAAAGTGCTGAATGATTTCAAACCGTTTACCGTGTCAGATGATGTTGACAAGCAAGTCGAGGCGTTGATAAAAAACGTGGATGAACAACTCACCAAAGCCATGGACAAAGTCACTGAACAAATGAAAAAAATTAACGAGCAAGTGAGTTCTTAAGCACACAACAGCAAAAACACACCAAACCAACAGCAACGATAAAAGGAAAAAGAAAATGGCTACAGTCAATGAAACAATTACCGATTCCATCACCCAGGTCAACACCAAAGTATTGGCCGACACCCCGGCAATGGCGATGGGTAACCTGTATACAGCCATGGGTCTGGCAATGTCCAACTCCGGCATGAACGCCACCTCAGCACAACAGCAAGCAGGTATTGTGATGCAAGCCGCGACAGTTCAAGGCGTCAATTCACTGACTGCCATTGGCTCTGCCGTTATCGGACGTTCTGCCGAAGAAATTGTAGAAAAAGGTTAATACCAAATCCATCGGTATGGTCTGACAAACGCCGCGCAGCGTTTATCAAAAAAATATAGATGCAGATATACCCTAGGACAGACTCCTAGAGTATGTCTGTTTTTTTATCTTCAAGTTTTTTACCTTCAAATAATAGGCATGGGTTATTTCAATGGCAGAGCAAGTACCAGACACCGCAGACGTAGCAGAGATCATCACCCAGCTCACCGAAGCTAACATGGCCGATACCGTTGGTCTGTTAATGCAAAATGCCGTGACCATTCAACAAGGTATGCAAACCATTACCAATGCTTCTGTATCATCGGCCTGCGCGCTGATTTTGGCTCAGGGCGGCTAATGAGTAAAACACGCACACTTCTGATACTACTAACAAAGACGACACTAATGACTCTGTTGACAACAACAAAACGGTATAACCACAGTGGCCAATAAAGAAGCCGTCTCAAAAGCCCAGCAATCGGTCGCCCAATCCTCAGCAATCGCGATACAGGACGCCACCGACAACCTGCGTAACCTCAGCACAATCACCTCAACAGCCATTGGTGTGGCGCTGGCGCAATTGCTTGCCACCGGCGAACCCAAATACATTGACGTCATCACGGAAGCGCAAAAAGCACTGACCAGCGCAACTGAACATTTTTCAACCGTGGGTACCGATGCAGCCAAAGTGTTGCAAGGGTTTATGGATATTAAATAATCATAATAGGCTTTATATTCTGCAATCGTCCTCGCATATTTTTTCAATTTCCTTTTCATTTCGTGAACTGGTTCACAGTTTTGGCGGCAAATAACGCTTATTATCTTTATCACGCTCAAACTTAAACACACAAACAAAGAATCACCAACACCAAATAAAGAGCCGAATAACCCTGTGGGGGGGTTCCTGACAACCAAGGAAGTGTCAGTTGAAGTCGAAGGACGGACGGCCTGACATACGGACATATGTCAGTTAAACGTCAAGGGAATGACAACAACCCTGACAAAAGGGTGATTGTCAGCAGAAGTCTTGGGATAGACGACAACCCGGCACATGGACCCTGCTGAGGTAAGTCTTGGGAAAGACGGAACCTGATACCTGGAGTGTATCAGCAAAGGCGCAATGATTGACGCCGACCTGATAACGGATGGTCAGTGTATGTTAAAGGACTAACGCCATCCCGACACAATGACGTGTTGGTGACAGCCAAAGGATTGACGTCATCCTGACAGTACGGATTTTGTCAGAGTATGCCAAGCATGGCCTGTAAGTTGATGTTGGGGGTAACATCAACCTGCGACCCAAGGACGATTAGGTGCTTGACTGAGAATAGAACTTTTCATTCTCGGACAGGCACCTTAGAGCCTGACATGACGGAGTTGTCAGTGTATGTAACGGAAGACTGTATACACCTCAGCCCATGGACGAAATAAATCCTTGGCATAGCGGAATTGCCAAGGGGTGTATGCCAAGGATGACTAGGAGCCTGCCAAAGGGATTTGGCAGAGTACGCCACGGACGACTTGGATCGTGACAGCAGGGAAATGTCATCGTATGCGCAGGAGGAGCACCGTTTGGATTAGGATGAGCCAAACCCAAGGATAGAGTGAAACTTGATTTGGGATAAATCAAGGTACCGCAGAAACAATGGGAAAAATACTCGTATCTTTTGGGCCGGTAGCCACCTTTGTCTCTGCGGTTTTTTTTTGCTTACGATTTTTGGGGGGCGCTACGCGCTGATTAAGATTGGCACTACGTGCCTCGGCTTTGGCATCCTGCGTCGCTCTACCTCCTCCATCCATGGAGTCGCGCTACGCACCAAGAGCGGCTCACACGGAGAAGGGCAAAGACAGAGGCACGGTGGCCACGGAGGTAAATCAAAATCAAAATCAAAATCAAAATCAAAATCAAAATCAAAATCAAAATCAAAATCAAAATCAAAATCAAAATCAAAAAATTTTAGTCTTGCTTTGTCTTTTCTTATTTTTTTCTTTTCCTTAGTTTTTCCTCCGTGGCCACCGTGACTCTCTTTACCCCTCCGTGTGAGCCACTTTTCAGGTGCGTAGCAGGCACGTAGTGCCATTCTTTAAAAGCGCGTAGCGCCCTACTTTAAAACGCCCCCAACCAACCCCATCTATAACTCATCAACCAGCCATCAATAAAAACTCCCCATGCAAATGACGATTTCACGGCAAAAACCGCCTCTGGTTAACCTTGGCCAAAAAAGTAGTGACAGCCAAAGATGGCAAAAGCACATGAACAAAGCCGAAGCCATCAGCCAAAAACTGAGCAATCTCTCCAGCCGCTTAGTCACTATCCGTTTGATAACCTTTATATTATTGGTGACATTACTGGTCGCCCCTGATGACCGGCAGCTGTATTTTGGCTTTTTTGGTAATTTGCTGGTTATGCTGGTTGCGGCCGCCTTTGGTTACCAGATTTATCGCCACCAACAGATACAAAAGCGTAAAAACTACTTTGATTACCTACGTGACCACCACCATAGCGCCCTAAAACGACTTAACCGAAAATGGCTTTTACTCAAAACCCCAGACTTAACGATAAAAATCGGCGGCGACAACTTCAAAGACCTCGGCGTCACTGGCGAGCAGGCTAGCCTTGCGAAACTGTTTGGCATGATCACCTGTGGGGATGCCTGGCAAAATTGGTTGAATTGGTTAAATACTCCGGCAGATGACAACACCATAAAAATCAGACAACAGGCAGTCAAAACACTCACTACTAAAAGGGCCACTCTTTTACGCTTTATTTACGCCGCCACGCACGATAATCCCAGTGAGGTTGAGCGCGACGAACTAAAACAGTGGCTAGGCAGCGAAAAATCCGATAAGGCGATGAACCTATTGTTTTTTATCAGTATTGGCGCCGTTTTGTTACTGTGGGTTGGCTTGATTGGCTTTGTTTTTCACTGGTTGCCCCTTTGGGTTGGCATTGCAGGCGGTGTGCTCAACGGCGTGATCACCCTACTCACTTTTGGCAAAACCGACCAGCTATTCAAAAAAACCGAAGGGCTCAGCCCGGTCATTGCCAGTATGCAAAGCCGAATCGATGTCATCAAAAACACTCACTTCGAAGATGATCACCTACAAAGTCTGCAACGCCCACTGGTCACCACACAAAACAACGCCATAAAATCACTCGGTACCATCTCGTGGTTATCAATGCTGGCAGACTTGAGACATTTTGGCGTAGTTTACCTGTTGGCCCAAATCACCCTGTTGTGGAATGTTCACATTTACACCGGCATCACCCACTGGCACCGTAAACATCGCCAGCACATCTTGCACAGCTATGAATGTTTAAGTGAACTCGAAACCCTGTGTGGCGTTGCCTGTTTTGCGCTAGAAAACAAAACCTTTAATTACCCCCAGCAGAGCCCTACCCCGCAAAACTCAGCGTCACAAATAAGCCTTAAGCAAATTGGCCATCCGCTATTGCCCTTTGATCAACGTATCAACAACGATTTGCTTTGGACTGACGAAAAACCAATGCTTTTGATCAGCGGTTCAAACATGGCAGGTAAAAGCACTTTTATGAAAGCCCTTGGTTTAAACGTATTGCTGTCGCGCCTTGGCGCACCCGTGTGTGCAGATAAGGCGACGTGGCCAAAAATGACCGTGAAAACCGTGATAAAAGTCGAAGATTCATTAGCGAACGGTGATTCATATTTTATGGCCGAGTTGAAGCGCTTGGTGAATATCACCAAGGGCAGCCAAAAAGAAACCGAAGGTGAATCACTATTCACATTGTGTCTATTTGACGAAATCATGAGTGGTACCAACAGTCACGACCGAACCGAAATATTCAAAGCTATTGTGGCCACATTGCAACACCAAACGTTTGCAGTGTTTTCAACCCACGACATGAAACTGGCCGACTACGCCAAAGCGCACCAGCGTTTTGCCCTTTACCAGTTCAGCGAAACTTATCAACAAGCGCCCGACAAAGACCATTACACCATGCATTTTGATTACCAACTCAAACCCGGCATTTGTCAGCAAACCAATGCCCAAACACTGCTAAAAGTACTGGGGTTGAATCGCTAATGCGATATACTGCTAAAACAACATCAGCCATAACCCATAACTCATGAACATCAAAAAAAGTTTCACCATTTTTGCCCTCACCCTATTTTGCACCGGCTGTATTTTTACGCCTATAACCGACACAAATCAGCCTTATGCTCGCAATTGCGATATGCTGACCAAAAAATTAACGTTGGATGAACCCAAGTCAGAACGCGCGTTCAGTTGTCAAAAAAACATGCGTGGCGGTGATATTTTAGGTTGTCTGATACTTGCCGGGATCATCATCCCAGCAGGTTCGTTAGTTATCTCGGGCAGTATTGTGCTTATCAACAACAGCCTGCACTGGCTCGAGTACCAGGGCAGTTGCGACAAAAAGCAAATCGAAGAAAATGAACCGTCCTTTATCAACACCCTAGTCAAATCACAGTTAATAGCCAAAGACAGCAACATCGGTCAGGTATCTGTATAAGCCCTCCAGCATAATGACATCTAATGACTAAGCCTAAAACCAAGACTAAAACCGCCACTTATCAGCAACGCTTTACCAAGGTATTCGATTACATCGACAATAATCTTGATGCCGACTTAAGTCTGGCCAAGTTAAGCGAGGTCGCCAATTTTTCAAAGTATCATTTCCATCGCCAGTTTAATGAAGTGGCCGGGGTTAACGTGTTCAAATACGTGCAATTACAACGTTTGAAACGAGCCTCCTATCAATTGTCTTTTCGTGATCGTTATCGGGTGATCGATGTCGCGATGCAGGCCAGATTTGAAAATGCTGAGTCATTTTCTCGCGCTTTTAAAAAGACCTTTGGTTTAAGTCCTTCAGAATTCAGAGCGTCGCCCGACTGGACGCCTTGGCAGGCAAAATTTCACATACTGAATAGGCGGGAGTCAAACATGCCCCAGACACAACATAACCCAATCAATATCGTCAACGTAGCAACCACCAAAATCGCGGTACTCGAACATCACGGCTCACCTAATGCGATAATGAACTCGGTAAAAACCTTCATCCAATGGCGCCAACTCAACAACGCCGGACCTTCGGTCAGTAAAACTTACAACATTTTTTACAGCGACCCGTCGAACACCCCTGACGAAGAATTTCACATGGACATTTGCGCTTCAACCAAAGCTGATGTACAAGAAAACGACTTTGGCGTGATCACCAAATCCATTCCCGGCGGACGTTGCGCCGTATTAAGACATATCGGCAGCGATCAGGCACTTGGCAATAGCATCCGCTACCTGTATGGCTCATGGCTGGTAGAAAGTGGTGAAGAATTAAGAGACTTTCCATGTTATCTACACCGGGTCACATTGTACCCTGATGTTAACGAAAACCAAATGATCACCGACATTTACCTGCCGTTACAATAATCCCCTTACACCGCAAATTGCGGCAAGTTTGTCGCATCGAAGCTACTCATTGAACTTACAACTGATACCATGGTCAGAACCTGCAATATAATAACAGCGGTGGCAGTATGGACAGTCTTGAAGCTTACGAGCGCAATTACAAACGGTACCAGCAGTTAACTCAGCCCCAGATCAGTGCAATAAAAACCCGGGTCAGCCTTTTTCCACACCAGCAAACCAGTCAAATCCAAGCCGATTATCAACTGACCAATACCACAGACGAAGACATCAAAGAAATCTTTATCACCTCACCCAAAGCCTTACAAAAAATCAGTCTAAAAGGGGCCAAACTCACCCTACAAGATTCAGATGAAAGCTGGCACGTTTACCTGTTCACCCTAAAGAAGCCCCTTTTACCCGGACAGGTGTCGAACATGAGCTATCAATTACAACAGTCTTGCCATCCCCGCCCCAACGGCAGTTGTTGTAATCAAAGCGACTTCGAACCCCGCTTAGGTTATCTCGACAGCTTCGAGATTAGCTGTTCTCAACAACGGAAAATCCGGGGCTTACCCGTCAAAACCCAGACTCCAACTACCGCCACATCCGATGTTCACCTCACAAAATTTGAAGCCATCGTCTCCACTTCCCCCGACCAAACAGCGACAACGTCGGGGCAACTGCTCAGCCACTGGAAAAAACACGGCCGCTGTTACTTCCACTATTTAATGCCAAACAACACCGCACGCAACACCACTTATTTTTCTGCTCATAGCGAACAGGGTACCAACGAGAGCCGTAAATGGCGGTCGATTTTCAACAGCGCGGGGGAATTCCTGACGGAATCGCTGACAAAAACGTTAAACGTTTTTAGGCGGAGTTCGTAGGGTTTTTAAAGAAAAAAGACCTCACACGGAGGCTGTTGCAAAAGTCTGATTTGATCTCATATGGAGGATGGGGCGAGGAACGAGCCGTCGTTAGCGCTTGCGCGTAACCCATCGGTTATTCGTCGTTAATCGGCAAATGGTGGTTTCACCCACGGTTTGTAGTTGGGTTCGATGGTTTTGATGGGTTGCCCTATAGGGATGTAGGGTAAGGTGTCAGTGCAGGAGCACACTGACTTTACGGCTCGTACCTCGCCTAACCCATCCTCCATATGAGATCGAAACAGGTCTTGTTAGACGCCCGTATATTCTTCGATAACCTTTGCGACAACGTAGCTGCCTCGCGGTGTACAACACTTTTGATATCCAAAAACGAACAAACTGGGCTATAGTTACTTAGGGCCTGTTTGTTAACCCCAAAAACCTCGGCGCGCCCGATTAACCCCTTTATTTTCATTTAAAAACTCAACGTTGAAAAATAAACAGGCCCAAATGTTAACCCTTAACTTTCTAGTAAAATCTGCAGTCACTCGTTGTCATCGTTTGAAAAAAACAATGACACTGATTTTGCTGTCTTTGGCCTGCGTCACCAACGCAACCGCTTTTGAGTCAATAAAAGTGGTGACAGAAGACTGGCCACCGTATAATTTTTCGATGCCCAACGGCAAAGTTGGCGGCATCTCAACCAAAATCGTCAGAGCAGTCCTCGATAAAACCGATCTAAAATATGATATTCAGGTTTACCCTTGGGCCCGCTCCTTTGATATGGCTCAGACCCAACCTAACGTACTGATTTATTCCATTTTTCGTTCAAGAGAGCGTGAACACTTGTTTAAATGGATTTGCCCACTGACTCCACCCGTTAAACTCTATCTTTACCGCTTAACTGAAAAACACAGTCTCAACGTCGAAAACATCATGGATGCAAAAAAATACTCCACTGGAGTGACTCGGGGAGATTACCCCCACCATTATTTGATGAACTTGGGATTTACTGAAGCAGCACATTTGCAACTGTCGCCAAATGATGATTTGAACGTCAGAAAATTGCTCAACGGCAGAATTGATTTTGTCATTGAAGCCCAAATGACCATTCGCAGTATTTTGAATAAAGACCATATCGCTTACGCCAAAGTCACCCCCGTGCTAGAGATTACTCGTCGTAACGCCGCCCCAAACTGCATGGCTTTTGGCAAACAAACTGCAGATTCATTGGTGCAAAAGGTGAGAAAGGCATTGCACGAATTTAATGCTCAGCAGATTTATTAAACCCCGAATTGCTTCAACAGCTGATCCCCTGGCATGGGTTTAGCGTAATAATACCCCTGCACAAAATCACATTGATGTTCACGCAAAAAGGCCAGTTGTGCTTCGGTTTCTACCCCCTCTGCCAGCACCTTCAAATCTAGTGCATGAGCCATCACCGAGATGGCGCGAATAATCGCCTGATCGTTAGGGTCATTTTCAAGGTCCATAACAAAACTGCGGTCGATTTTGATGATATCCACCGGAAAACTTTTTAAATAACTCAACGACGAATAACCTGTGCCAAAATCGTCTATCGCAAAAGAGATATTTTTCTTTTTAAGCTTATCGATAAAACTTATGGTTTCGGTGACGTCATCAATCAAAACACCTTCAGTCAATTCCAGTTGTAACAAATGGTTGGGTAATCCTGACGAAGTTAACGCATCAACAATCGCTTTCATTAATCCTCGCGGCTGACGGAACTGGCCTGCTGAGATATTGACTGCCACTTTCACCGCAGGAAAACCGTCATCAATCAATTGCTTGAATTCATGACAGGCTTGTTTCACCACCCAATTGCCGATATCGATAATCAGCGAGGTTTCCTCAGCTATAGGAATAAAATCACAAGGTGAAACAAAACCATCACCGTCTGGCCAGCGGATCAACGCCTCAACCCCCGACATTGTGCCGTTGTGAATATCAAACTGAGGTTGGTAATACAGCTGAAAAACGTCCTCGTCAATAGCTTTACGAATGCGGTCTTCCATTTGCAGCCGATGCTGGGCGTTGATGTTCAAGAATTCTTCAAAGAACTGAAAATTGTTTTTGCCTTTTTCTTTGGCGTGATACATCGCCATGTCGGCGTTTTTCATCAACTCTTTAGCATTGTCACCATCGGCTGGATACAAGCTAATACCGATACTGGTCGAAATACTCAATTCGCGCCCTTGCAACACGGTTTTTTTGTTTAATTGATGCAGAATATGCTCGGCCACATGAGTCACCTGATTGTCATCCACCACGTCATTGACAATGATACTGAATTCATCCCCACCCAGCCGCGCCACCGTATCCATACCTCTGACGGCCTTAGTCAAAATCTCACCGACATGTTTGAGCAACAGATCACCAAAATCATGTCCCAGTGAATCGTTGATCAACTTGAAGTTATCCAAATCCAAATAAAACACAGCCAAGCGGGTTTTGTGCCTTTTAGCTGCACTTATCGCCTGACTAAAGCGATCTTGATAGAGCCTGCGGTTAGGTAACCCGGTCAAGGCATCAAAATAAGCCAAATGACTGATGGTTTCGTGGGCATTGTGTAGCTCGGTATTGTCCTCGGAGGTCCACACTATATGGGTGATTTTTCCGCTATTATCGACAATAGGCGAAACCGATTGCAAACCCCAGAACGACTCACCATTTTTTCTTAGGCTTTCAACCTCGCCATGCCAGTCAGTCCCTCTAAGCACCAGTTCGAGACACAAATCGAGCAATTCGCGGGTAGAGTCCACCCTCGGAAAATCATGCATATTGCGCCCCATCACCTCGTGTTCAAGATAACCGGTCAATTCTGTATAGAAGGGATTGACATATTCGATGTTGGCTTTGGTATCTGTGATCACCACTGCACTTTTACTTTGTTCAATGGCGCGCGAAAGCTGACTTAACTTAGCCTCGGCTGCGAGGCGTTTTTCTTCGGCCTGGATGAAGGCCAGAATACTCGAGATATCGTCACTTAAACTCGATAACAACTCTAAGGTTTGCGCATCAAAAGCTTCTGTATCATTGGCGTAAATCACAAAAATACCGACACATTCACCGAATTGAATCACTGGCACCGCAGCGATAGATTTATAGCCGCAGGCCAACGCTTTATCACGCCAAGGGACAAAACAGGGGTCCGATTCAATGTGATTGACGCACGCCACCGCATTGCCGTTAATGGCAATACCCACAGGCCCTTTGCCCAGACACGAATCATCAATCCGCACCTGAATATCATCAAGATAACCGGTAGAATCCCCCATCGAACTGACCGGTATCACCTCATCGCCTTCTATCATACCAATCCACGCCATGGCAAAACCACCATGATTAACCGCGATATCACACACTGAATCGAGTAAGTCTTGTTTGGTTTTACTGCTAATAATGGCTTTGTTGGTCAAGCGCAATACGGTATATAACTTATTGGCCTTTTGATAGTTTAGTTGCGCTTCTTTACTGATTGTGATATCGCGGCTGATATGCAACAAAACGTTGTCTTCACCGTAATAATTGATGCTCGACACATTGATTTGATACCACTTGTTGTCAGCTGA
>JABSOG010000059.1 GCA_013216025.1 Algicola sp.
AAATCACGATCTAGGGGCCTGCTATTTTACCGGTTGCTTGAAATGGCAGTAGCAATGAAATCGGTAAACTATAAAGATATCTCAAACAGGTAAACACTACATCTTGTGTGAGGTGGAGCTAAGTGGATACCCCTTTTATGTTTACAGTTGGCTGTTTGAGTTAAGTGAAAACCGTTAAAAACCACCACAACCGCCAAGGCCAAACGATGCAATTTAACGACTACCAAACCCACCTACGCCAAATCAAACAAGGCAAACACCTGCCAAGTGCCATTTACCTACATCAATCGGCCATCGCACAGGTTTTACCTGCAAACTTGCAAGCAGTGATAAACCAAACCACAGCAACGCTGAAAATCGACCAACCTTGGAACATTCTAAAACTCTACAAAAGAGACTTTAAAGTCACCCTGCTGCACTACCCCGATTTTGACAGCTATGCCTACCCCCCGCTACATCACGCCATCACCATCGACCTTGAAGAGCAAACCTGCCGCGTGGCGCGGTATCACAAATCACAAAACCCGCCAATTTTACACCGCAAAGAAGCCTTTGTGCTGGCCGACTATCCCAACATAAACAGCTTTAAAGCCCATACCGTCGAAGGCGAAGCCATTGGACTTTATAAAAACACAAAAACCATAGGCTTTAAGCAACACTGGGCAAGATTGATTAAACGTAAAGGCTATAGATTAGACGAAGCGGGCAAACTCCACCCTTTGGCGGCATTGCAACCAGCAGCACCCGCAACAGTCCCCACCAGCAATGACATAAGCATACAACGCCATCTGACCGCCATAGACAGGGACCGGCTTTCAGCTCCCTTTCAAAAGCTCGCCCAGCATGGCTACCTCGATGGCCAATACAGCCTATTAGATTACGGTTGTGGCAAAGGCGACGACAGCCGCGAAATAGAAGCCCACGGCCTGAATATCAACAGTTGGGATCCGGTGCATAAACCCGGGGGAAAGCGGGTAAACAGCGACATCGTCAACCTGGGTTTTGTATTAAACGTGATAGAAGACCAAAACGAACGACAACAAACCTTAATCAATGCATGGCAATACGCCGACCGACTATTGATGGTGGCCGTAATGTTGGCCAATCCCGGCAAGCTCGAACAATTCACCCCATACAAAGACGGCGTGATCACCAAACGTAACACCTTTCAAAAATACTACGTCCAAAGTGAGATAAAGGCCTATATAGAACAACAGCTAAAAACCAATGCGGTAGCCATGGGCCAAGGCATAATCGCCATCTTTAAAGACAAAGCACTCGAAGAATCGTTTTACCTAAACCGCCAAAGCAGCAGCCACAACTGGCAACAATACACCACCCGCCCCGCGAGCACCGTAAAAGCCAAAGCCGCCGACAAATCGCTTTATGACAAACACACCGAGCTGTTCAACGACTTTTGGCAACAATGCCTAATACAAGGCCGCTTACCGGCCAACGACGAATTTGAATGCAGCGACAACCTTCGCGCCATCATCGGCAGCCACAAAAAAGCCTTTGATCTGTTAACCACCCACTTGGCACAAGACGATTTTGCCAAGGCCCAGCAACACCGAAAAACCGATGTACTGGTGTATTTTGCCTTAAGCCTGTTCGAAAAGCGCAAAGCCAAATCACACATGTCCGCCCGATTGCAACGCGACATTAAAGCCTTGTTCGACAGCTACAACCAATGTATTGAACAAGCCCAAGCGCTGCTGTTTTCGGTAGGTAAACCCGGTAACATCAACAACGCCTGCGACCAAGCCAGCCAAACGTTTGCAAACGGCCACCTGAGCGAAAACCACTCATACATATTTAACAAGGCATCTTTAAACCAAATGCCTGCTGTAATTAGGGTTTACGTAGGCTGCGCCATCCAATTGTACGGCGACCTAGACGACATAGACCTGATAAAAGTGCACATAAGGTCTGGCAAAGTCACCTTGCTAAAATACGACGACTTTGACGGCAAAGCCCTGCCCTTGCTGACCGAACGGATTAAAATCAGGTTAATTGATTTGGACATCGACTTTTTTATTTACGGCGACCAATACCCATACCTGCCACTTTACGACAAATCACATTATCTTGAGCCGAGCAGTGCCGAGCATAAAAAGCAGGTTGCTTTTGAAAAGCGGTTGAGTAAGCAGCTAAACGGACTACCGATTGAGCAGTTGCCTGATTGGAATGTGCTTTGCCGGATTTTTGAGTATCAGGGGGTTGAGTTGCGGGGTGGGCGGTTTTTTAAAGCCGTTAGATTAATCATTGCAAGCGGCTAAATATCATATGAGTCTTTTGACAAAGCCCCGCCCCAGCGCAATCAAAACAAAAACTGGTATTTGTACATAAATCATACTACACTATTATTTAGTTCCCATTACCGTATTAAAGTTCTGCTAACTCACAATTAAGTTCCATTTTTATATCGTTCACAACAAACACTTAGGCGAACCAAATTATGGATATTATAAACTCGATTATAAGTGGCGTAATAGCTGGTGTAATTGCTTCTGCTGCATTTATTTTTTACTTAAGTAGAAACAAACCCGCACTAAAACTGTCTAAGTTCATTGCTCGTAGAACAAAAAACGGTCAAAAAGAGTTCATTTTCAAAATCGCAAATACACTGCCACGCTCGTGTATAAATGTAAAAGTCAACGCAGCTATCGTTAAAGCGACAAATGTTGAGGGTGGAGTAAACAACTGCCATGAGAATTTAAATTTGGTAAATTCATACCTTTTTAGGCTTTCACGATATGACAAGCAAGATTTACAAGGGTATTACGCGTGGCGCTTTGTAACAACAGCTGACTTAGATGATATTTGGAATTCTGAGGAAGACACTATAGAGTTTCAAGTAATGGCGACAGACTCGTATACAGGTTTTAGTAAGGTATTTAGTCAAATCTTTAGGTTGAAAAGAAATTCAATAAAAGATGGCGCGCATAAATTTGGACTTGAAATGGATGTAACATAATCAAAAGCACCAGCCCTAAGGTAAAGGTTTTACGGGTATTGAAGTAGGCCACCTTAAACACCCAAAAGAACAAAGTGTTAACAGCTGGGTTTATAAAGCTAAAGCAACGACTTAAACTTGCCAATGATCGCATCAATAGGCAACGCTTCAGTCATATGACACCAAGACATACGAATTGCCCCATCAATTTCCGCGTCAGTCAGCCCCATAGCCTGCAACACATGCGAACGAGTATAACTTTGCGAAGTACAGGCTGAACCGTTAGAAACCGCAGCAACACCTTTAAGCACAACCATTGCAGCCTCAGAATTGATGCCCGGAATTGAAAAATTCAAAACGAAAGGCGAAGTATTTTCGCCATTATAAACAGCGCCTAATTCATCCAACGCAACCATCAATGATTCTTTAAGATCCAAAGCATGTTGTTGCCATTTATCCTGATTCTTCGCCGCTATCTCACAGGCCAAACCAAACCCGGCAATCAATGGCGTAGCAAGCGTGCCCGGCCGTAATTTTCGCTCTTGACCCCCACCAAACATAATAGGTGCCAACGGTGGTCTGAAAAAACCACGCTTACGGGTAATTAACGCGCCAATGCCATTAGGCGCATAAACCTTATGCCCACTCACACTAATGAGATCAATTCTTGGGTTATCAAGATGCTGGCAATATTTGCCAAAGCTTTGCGCGGCATCAACATGAAAATAGGTATCACAACTAGCCAGTATTTCACAAATTTTATCCAGCGGTTGAATACAACCAGTTTCATTATTAATGTGCATGATAGACACCAGCATGGTGTCTGGGCGCAAGGCAGTTTTTAATTCATCTAAATCTATTAAACCGTTTTCACCAACGTTTAAATAAGTCACCTCAAATCCATTTTTCTCCAAGTGTTCAATCGGTTCAATAACGGCTTTGTGTTCAATGCGGGTGGTAATGATATGTTTTTTGTTTTTATCGATGCCGTACTGCTTAAGCCCCAAAATAGCGATGTTGTTGCTTTCGGTCGCCCCACTAGTGAAAAGGACCTCCGTTTTATCTACATCAATCAAATTCGCCACTTGCGACCTTGCAGTTTCGACTGCCCTTTTAGCGTCAACGCCGTATTCATGCGTACGGCTACTGGCATTGCCAAAGTCTTCTACCATCATTTTGTAGACTAAATCGGCTACTTTTTTGTCAACTGGGGTGGTTGCATTGGTGTCTAAATATACAGTCATTCGATTCCTTCAAAATGTACCCAAAACAATGGGAGACTTAAGGGGGCTAATAAGTTATTCTACCGCGATTGTTCGTACGAACAATATAAATAATTCGTAAGAACAGCCCTATAGCAAAATAATACTCGGTAGCAATATAAATGAACGCCATAGTTTCAGGCACATCCTTTCCAGCGATTCGCGGCACCCAAGCGGGTAAAGAATATTACACAATTATGTGTCCGCTAAAAAGGCTTAAAAAGATATTCACATTTGATGAATCTGGTTTAATGCCTGAAGACAGAGCACAACGCACATTGGTGCCGAGTCGCATACCGCAGATTGCTGGCTACATCAACGATAACAGAGACAGTTATACGTTCTCTTCGCTAACAGCCTGTATTGATGGCGATTGTCACTTTAAGCCGATTGGCAACGCAGGGCATGATCAAAAAATTGGCACCCTTACCGTTGACGAAGATGCAGAGTTTTACATTACCGATGGTCAACACCGTTCAGCTGCAATTAACAAAGCGTTGGAAGAAGACCCAAGCCTTGCCAATGAAACCATATCAGTTGTATTCTTTATCAACAAAACACTAAAAGAACGACAAAAAGTATTCAGAGATCTAAATCTATATCCAATTAAGCCCAGTCATTCCCTCAGTATTCGATTTGGTGATACACCACCTGAAAAACTAACAAATGCAGTTGCAGATAAAAGTGATTTTTTCAACGGCGTTATTAGCTTTGAGGACATCAATTTGGGCACTCGTTCTACAAAGCTTTTTAAAAACAGTTCGCTGTATGCCGCCAACCAAAAATTAATGCCGAAAGTAACCGAAGAAAACCTTGAGTCGACAATAAAACTGGCCTTGGAGTATTGGAATACAGTTGCCAAAAACCTAACGGTTTGGCAGCTTGCCAAAAGCAACGATATACCGCCCATTGAAAGACAAGAGTTCGTCAATTTTTCTGCGATTGTACTTAAGTGTTTTGGCATGATTGGCTATGAGCTACTGAACAATCACAAAAACTGGAAGACAATCCTAAAGAAACTACAAACGATTGATTGGCGACGCTCTAACAAACAAAATTGGGAAGGTAGGTGTATTAATCAAAGCAGAATGGACCACAGCAATTATGCTGCAACGCTGACTGTTAATACGATTAAAAAACATTTGAATTTGCCATTAACTGAAAAAGAACAAACAGAAGAAAATAAATTGGCGGAGGTTAAACGTGGCAACTAAGCAACCAGCACAGCCGCATTCAGCATTTGCCTAAAAAGGCTATAAAGCAGTAGAGCGTGATGCTATTGAGCACATTAAAAAGCTTTATAAAAGCGACCACATACCATGGGTAGTGGGCTACAGTGGCGGCAAAGACTCAACCGTAATTTTACAATTGATTTGGCATGCATTGCTCGAACTCAAAGAAGAAGATGCCTGCCACAAAGAAGTACATGTGATAAGTACAGATACTTTGGTAGAAAATCCTATTATCGCTTCATGGGTTACTAAATCTTTAGAGCGCATGACAGAAACCAAAACCCAGCAAGGTATCCCCATCTTTCCACATCGGTTGACGCCCGAGGTTAAAGACAGGTTTTGGGTGAATTTGATAGGCAAAGGCTATCCGGCACCTCGTCATAAATTTCGCTGGTGTACCAGCAGATTGAAAATTGCACCTTCCAACACCTTTATAAAAAACATGGTGCATAAAAACAGTGAGGCCATTCTTGTACTGGGCACCAGAAAGGCAGAAAGCGTTAAAAGAGCCGAATCAATGGATCGCTTTGAAAACTCCACTACCAACACCCGTAAAGCCGATGGGCTGACTGAGTCAGATTCGCTTGACCGGGTTTGGGTGTATGCGCCCATAGCAACATGGTCGAACGACGATGTGTGGATATATTTGAACCAAGTTGCCAACCCTTGGAATTTTCCAAATCATGATTTGTTGAGTATGTACCAAGGAGCAACAGCCGGTGGTGAATGCCCGCTGGTAGTGGATAAAAGCACTTCGAGTTGTGGCGACAGCCGCTTGGGTTGCTATGTTTGCACACTTGTTTCAGAAGACAAATCAATGAAAGCGATGATAAGCAATGATGAAGACAAAGAATGGATGCTACCGTTATTGTCATTGCGCAACACAATAGAAATCAATGACCCCAATATCGACCGAAGAAGAGAGAAATTGCTACGAGATAAAACCCGGCGTGATTTTCGCAGAATGAATGGTTCGCTGACAGTTCACATTTCAAAACATGGCGCTGATTTGGTGCCTGGGCCTTACATCCAAAGTTTTAGAGAACAATTATTACAGCAGGTCCTTGAGGCACAGCTGGCAGTACAAGCGCTTGGTCCGCAAGATGTAAAAGACTTGGAACTGCTACCCATTGAGGAATTGGAGGCCATTCGCACCATTTGGCTCGAAGAGAAACTGGAAGTCGAAGACAATTTGCCAACCATTTATGAAAAGGTAATGGGCAAACAATATCCCGGCAATAAACGAGCATACCACCCCATTTTAAACCAAGATATATTGGCTAAGCTAAAAGGCCACTGTAATGACCAAGTCGGCGATGACAATGACGGGTTGTTATATCAGCAAGCTCGCGCAGTATTGGCCATTGCAAACAAACACAAAAACCAATTAAGACGAGCCAATCTTGGCACAGATTTAAATAAGAGTTTGGATAAAGGCGCCTTTGATAATCTTGAAGATGCCAAAAAGTTTGCATTAGAAAGAAAACGTCACGAGTTGATCATTCAGCTAAATAATGCACCCAATTTGGAAGATGAAGACAAGGCTGCCATTAACGCAAGTTTGGATAAGATCCAAGAATCCATCGACCAAAGAGGTTATAGCTCGTTGCAAAACATTGACGTTGTGGAGGTTTTTGATGATTTTTAAGCGGTTAATCATTGAAAACTTTGGCATTTATCGTGGCAAACACGATATAGACCTGAGTGTAACAGACGACAAACCCATTATTTTATTTGGTGGGCTTAATGGCGGTGGTAAAACCACCTTTTTGGATGCGTTACAATTGGTACTTTATGGCAAACATGCCAAATGCTCCAATCGTGGCCCTGAAGGCTACGGAGCTTTTCTGGCCGGCACTAAAAACCGCTTTGCAGACCCCCAAGCGCAAACAACACTGGCATTAACATTCAGCCATAGAACCGAAAACCAAAGCCGTGATTTTACTGTGGAACGCACCTGGCAAGTCAAAGAAACAAGCGAAACGAAAGATAAGATAATGGTGTTGTGTAATGGTATACACGATAAACACCTAAGCCAATATTGGGATGAATTTGTAAATGAATTTATTCCGTTGTCGTTATCAGATTTGTTTTTCTTTGATGGCGAAAAAATTGAAAACCTCGCACATCCTGATCGTTCCGCCGATTTGGTCAAAACCGGTATAGAAAACCTGTTGGGTCTTGACCTGTTAAGCCAACTGCATATTGATTTAAGCCTAATTGAAAGAAAACGTAAAAAAGAAAATGTAGACAAAAGCATCATTACCAAAGTTAATGATTGTGAAAATGAGATTGGCAAACAAACCGCCATTGTCGCAGAGCTACAAAAAGACAAAGCTGAACTTGCAAAAAAGGCAAGGAATGCAACCGTTGCAGTGAACAGGGCCGCGCAAGCTGTACGGGTAGCAGGCGCTGACCACATTGAAAATCGCGAACAAATTAAGTTTGCATTAGGCGGCATTAAAAGCAAGATAAAGGCAACTAGCAAAGAACAGGTAAGTTTAGCAGCCGGTGTTGGCCCACTGGGCCTTGTATCAAACTTAATTAGTGAAACGAAAGCACAGATTAACCTTGAAAAAGAAGCGATACAGGCACAGGCATTGAATCGGGCAATCGTAGAGTACGAAAGCAGATTACTGCAATCAATGGCCGCAACAGACATACCGTTAGATAGCAGCAATCAAATTAAGAATACGATGCAAAGCTTGTCAAAAGAACGCGCAAAGCTGGCTGACGTTGAGTGTTATATTAATGCTGACATTGGTATTTTTAACGGCTTGGATGACCGCATAGAGACTGAAAGTGAACAAGCACAACAACTTTCCAAGCTATCAATAGAATTGCACGAATCACTAGCATTAAAGGAGAAGGACCTTGAATCCGTCCCGGAAGGCGGCAAAGTAATTAATTTACTTTCTTCACTTCAGTTCGCTGAAAAAATGCGCGATGATATAAATGCACAACTGGAGGCCATTGAACCAAAGCTGGAGCAAGCGCAGTTAAGAAGCGATACGCTAGCTACCCGCTATTCAACTTTATTGTCACAGCAAAGCAAAGATACCTTCGAACAAAAACGCGCTGTACAGGTGGCGGAGCACATAGACAAACTAAAACAAACGCTGCAAAGCTTTGGACAACAGTTAATTTCTGAAAACATAGTAAGATTGGAAAAATTAATAAAAGCCAAATTCACCTCACTGGGCCGTAAAGAGTTGCTAATCAGTAAATTGAGTATTGCCCCTGCTAGCTTTGAAATAACGCTGTACGATGCAGATGGTGGCGCACTGGCACCAAGTAAATTATCAGCAGGCGAACGGCAACTGTTGTCTATTGCGATATTGTGGGGTTTGGCAGAAGCCTCTGGTAAAGAAATACCAACCGTGATCGATACACCGTTAGGCAGGTTAGACGGACAACACCGCACTAAACTGGTTAACAATTACTTTCCTCACGCCAGCCAACAAGTCATTTTGTTGTCTACCGACGAAGAAATAAATGGTCAATATTATGAGCAATTAAAACCCTCTATCTGCCGTGAATACAAAATTAACTTTAACGAACAAGAAAAAAGCTCCAGCTTTGAAAAAGGGTATTTTTAGTTATGCAATCCATTGATACTGTTCGTTTATCTGAAAAGCAAAAACAGCAGTTAATAGGACTTAAAAAGAAAACCGGTATAGACAACTGGAATGTGCTTTGCCGCTGGGCGCTTTGTTTGTCACTAGCTGAACCAACAACACCACCTAGAGAGAATATACCGGCCGATAGTAATGTGGAAATGAGCTGGAAAGTTTTTGGGGGTGAGCAAGCTGATGTTTATTTGGCGATTTTGCGGCAGGCTTATCAAAAGCAAAGTGCACAACTTGATGATGTGCACTTTGGGGATTTTCTAAAATTACATTTAAGTAGAGGTATTAGTTTTCATTTACAAATGAGTTAGTTAGATATTACCTAGAATACTTCTTAACAACAGTAACAAGAAAAAGGCTGGTCAAGATAAGGCCCGCCAATGCTTGGAAAGCTGAAATCATTTGACTCAATTCATTGGCAGGCCTAAAGTCGCCATAACCTAAGGTAGTAAACGTTACAATGCTATAATATAGGTAAGTCAATTCGTTGATTTTGACCCCGTCTACCGAAGACGCAATGCCAGCCCAAGCATATAGCCCTGCGCAAAGTAACACCACAACCGTACTCCACAAAGCAACCTTGAAGGGACTCTCGCCATAGTTTGCAAGATATTTGTAGAAGAACAAAATCGTTTTCTTCACTGGTGGCGCAGTCTGCCTAACTAAATCACTTTCTTTAATAAATTCTTTCGAGGCCTGCGATTCATCACCCGCAAGTTCAAATTGCTTTCTACCATTACGTACAATTTCAAGCAATTCTGCCCTGCCTATTTTCTCCAAGTTACCAAGCTCCGCTGCACGACGATACAATGCTGCCGCTTTGCCATGGCTATGATTTCTACATCTGTATTCTGCTGCTTTAATAAACCATCTATAACCGTCTTGCTTGCCAATTACTGCGGCTTTCTCACCAGCCTCTTCCCATTTTTGCGCCCTATCACTTTTGTTAGCATTAGCTTTGTCATAGCCCCATGATATTCTTACAGCGCACTCATAAATGAGTTCATCATCGCCTGCATCGAGCGCTTTATTATATAGCTGTTTCAAACCTCTTATTGACGCATCATCACCAAGCTGCAATACATCCATCCTCAAAAGCATCTCTTCAAATGCAGTGAATGTTACAGTATTGTCAGTGGTAACTATTTTGTCCTTGTTTTGTGCCAAATCTTCTTGAGTTTTAAGAATCCATTTATAACGCTTACCAACCACTAACCAAGCTATAGCATTCGCGTTGAGCCAGCTTTCAAAATTGTCAATTTCAGCCCTAACCAATTTGTCGAGTTCTTCTTCACCGCTATAAACTACAGCTGCGATATCTTCATTTGGTGGAGAATCTGTCAGATAATCAATTAGATACTCAAGGCCATTTGTTGATATTACATTTGCGTCAGCAGGCTGCTCTTTCAGCTGATCCTGTAAATGGACCTTTAGCTTTATGGCAGCATCTTCAAACCAATTTTCAGCCATTACTCGCCTCCCGCCGCAGCCAATACCCTTTTTACAGCAAGCAAAATTTGATTTAGTATCTTTTGTTCTTCTGGTAACACTGGGCTTTTAAAAGTTGTAAGCAATGCAAGGAATTTAGTGAGTTCTGGAACGATAATATGCTTGCCTTGCTCCATTGCGGGTGCAAAATCAGCTTTACTCCCGCTAGCCCCATCATCGCCTGCAGGCGTTTGCGTGCTGGCTTCCGTATTATCCCCTGTCTTTGCAGGCGTTTGTGTGCTGGCTTCCGTATTATCCCCTGTCTTTGCAGGCGTTTGTGTACTGGCTTCCGTATTATCCCCTGTCTTTGCAGCCGCTGATGTGTCGGCTTGAGTATGCACCTTAATTTTTTCAGGCAATAAAGCATGTAAGCGTGTGCCCGCCTCGATTTGCAGCTTAAAATGCTCAATCTGCAGCTTAGCTAAAAACTCTCTTGCAGCGTCTATATTTTTTATTTCTGGCGGTAGGTCACCGGTATTAGTTGTCAATCCAGAATAAAGTCGCACTAAGTTTTCACGATGCTCAAACTTGTAAGTTGAATTGTTCCACTGCAACCAATCTCGACCAACCTGACTTGGCGCCAAAAACTCCAAGAAAAGCGCATAGTGATTTGTTGCTGATGCCTGCCCAAACTCCTTGTCACCACGCATCTGCATAAAAGCTTTATAACCTCTCATTCTCCTGCCAGCATCCTTTGGTCCAATTGCAAGCAAAGCCCCGATCTCTGTTAATTTCTTCCCTTTTTCAAATAACTCATTAATTAAGCGTGCACTTTGAAAACCAGCCCATTTTTTAGGCCCTGATACATGTCGGATCCCCATCAAGGCTGCACTGTAATCACTTATTTCATCCGAACTACCTTCAACACAAATAACGCCAATTGAATCAGCCATATTTAGTATTACTTTTGGTAATCTGATTTCACCATCATTGTGCTCTTCTATTAGTCCTTTGAATGCAGCAGCACGTCTATTACCCTCCACGATCATGTAAAGTGGTGGGTTAATTTCCACATCAAGCTTACGTACTACGATTCTATCGACTTCCAAAAAGCCATTTTGCAAAATTGAATCACGTAACTCTGCTAAACGCTCTTTTTCCAACCTTTTTTGCGTGTCACTTTGCAGGTCTTTTACTTCACTGTCATCCAGCTCTACCTCTTGGCTTGTATAATCAAGTCGATAATTACTAGGGTCTAGCATGAGCTGACTTAAAGCCAGCTTTAGATCTATCAGTTTTACTGCTAAATTCACCTATCGCACCTCTTAAATTTTAAAATTGAACCTTATTCAATTGACCGACGCATGCCGATTAGGTTTCGCTTAACAGCTCCCAAAATGCTTTATCTTTAATCTTTTGAATTTTCTTATCACCATCGACATAAAGACTATAGTGTTTTTCCAACTCGCGTATAGTCTTCATCAATTGCGCTTGATCTGCCTTATCGTCCTTGTTGAAAATGGACTTTATGTCCTGATTTTTAATTTGCGCAACGCGGTGAATAATCCAGCTTAATATATAAACAGCATAATCACTTTCACTGGTTTTAAAGTGGCTAATATCCTGCGTGGCAAGAATAACACCTACGCCATACTCCCTGCCTTCCTTCATTATTTTTTCGAGGCTGGCAAAGTTTTTCTCCATAATATTATGTGCTTCATCAACCAGCACTAATTTCGAAACTTGCCTGAAATCCCCCTGCACTGCAGGCTTGCCATGCTTTTGCATCTGTGAATAAAATAAGTCCAACGTTAAAGCAACAACAAGGTTTTTCAATTCATCTGCATAGCCTTTACCAAGTTCAATGACTGTAACGCCGTCAAGTAAATCGAAAAGCGACATACACTTGGCATCGTTATCTTCAAAAACTTCTAATTCGTGCAAGCTTTCAAGTGCAGCATACAGCGAGTCTTCCGCCGGTTCACTTGCTTCAAACAAAGCCCAAACATCTGCAATTGTAGGCGCAGGTTTATGCCACGTCGATTTATCCGATTTAACAATACCAGCCTGTTCATAAGCCTCACCAATTAGCCTGCGCAGCTTAAGTTGCTGTTTTGGTCCTAACCCAAAAGCCTTACCCATCGTCTCTGAAAAACCGCGAGCAGTGTGAATTGGCAACATAGGCGTGTCACCAAATAAGCTCAGCGGGTTGTATGGCAACTTGTGCAGGTTGTACTTCTTACCAGCTGTAACCTCTAAAAACTTGTCGTCGACATAGTCTGACTTATAGTCAAAAATCAGTATGCCTATGGGTTGTCCATCAACATTATTGTGCTGGTTTCTATATAACTGGGTTACCACCGATTTGGTGCACTGCGTTTTCCCTGTCCCCATGGTGCCAATGATGCCTGAGTTTGTATTCATAAACTTGGCTGTATTGGTGGGTTCCCAAAAAACCGGTGCTTCATCCCTTATATTATGCCCGATTAGCACCTTTAAGTTTTCACCACTTGGCTTTGCAGTAGCTAACGGTTTTGGTGTTACATCACATAATTCAGGTCGTTCATTCACGGTGCTATCATGTGACGGGGCTACAGTATCACAACTGGCTAGATCGACATTGGCTGGCTTGTCAGACTCGACATGCAATTTTTCAGCAACAGCATTTGGTGCCAGGAGGTACTTTGCTGGCACATGACATAACTGCTCTGGACTCACCTTATACATCAACTCTTGAAGCGGCGTTTTTATGAAAGTCCCAAGGTAACTGACCGGGATCTGGATTTTAAGAATATTTTCAACGACCTCAAAATCAGCTTCAAAAAACGTATCGTTCTCGACGATTGCAACTAAAAAACCCTCAGGATAGTCTTGTATTGTCGCCAGTTCATATTCACCTTGTAACCACCATTCTCGCTTACTCAAAAATGTGTCGAAATAGTCCGCAGCGTACAAATTGTAGAGTTTATATTTATCAATTTGCATGAGAATTTGGCGGATAAATAAACCTCGATACAAAAAACCAGCCAAATCATCACGGCCCAAAACATCCTCGACCAGAAAGCGTCTTAGCTCTTTGGCTTGGTCAATCCCTTTTTTGTGGGTTTGTTTTAATCCCGCTTTGACTTCTAACGGCAACAAATACATTTGCTGATCTTTGAAACCAACAAAAAGGACGTCATCTGAAATAGCGCCGGATTTATGGCCATGAGATTGGCGCGAAAAATCGCTTGCTGACATTTTAAGTCCAATATTACCCGCCACTCGCACCATTTCAGCAACGGATAACGGCACCCAGGTAATATCTGATTGCGCAAACAGGCAGTTTACGAATTTATAAGCCCCGATAATGCCTTTTTTCTCTTTGCGTTCATTATCAGTGGCCGTCAGCATTTTTAATAACCACTCACCATTGAAGGCATTGAATTCTTCGATAATGCCGCCATCGTCTTGCTCCAATACCTTTTTATATAACGCGGTCTGTTTCGTCACGGTAATGGCATCGTAATTGGTTGAGTTGGTGTAATTATCAGAGTAATGAATAAGGACGACATCTTTCTCATTTTCGAAAAAGTCCAGCGTCACTTTCGGGTCGATGATGGTGGTCCAAATTGAACTTTTGTATGAACACTCCAACAGGCTCTTGAAGTCATCACTGACCGCCAAGGCCATTGATTTTGAGCAACTATGTGGTTCATTGGATTTTCGGGCAGGTTTAATCAAATTACCCAGCCGTTTGGCCATTGCCAAATGGGCATAATCTTCAGTATCAACGCCTTTTAAGCCAAAAGCAGTAAAGTAACTGTCTTCTTTGCGGGCCGCCGCTTCACCCGCCAAAAGCCCATGGCAGACGATCCCACTAAGCTCTTTCTCTACGTTTACATCTATTGGTTCGACATCATTGTTATTTCTGAAAAAGGATAAATGGGCGTAAGCTTGCTCTTTATCCAGGCGATGTTCGAACTTGCTGTAAGTTAACCGCGTGCGAAGCAAATCAATGATGGTGTCAGCCTGTTCGCGGTTTGCCCCTTTGTTCAATTCGTAGTTTTCTTTTAATTCATCGTAACTCGCCGTTGCCGCGAAACAGTCAAATTCACTGTGCACCATTTCATCATCATAAAGATTGATGTGTACCCGACATACTTTGTCTTTTTGCTTTTTAAAATAGTCCACCAGCCCCATAAAGAGGTCGTGATTACTGTGGTTATTGATGGAATTTATGATTAACGTTGACTGGGGTCCCGATGCAAACAATACATTGAATGCACTTCTGAATTCAGCGACCTTTTCTCTGACCAACTTGCGGACATAGGCAAAACTGGTCTCTTGCTGTGGCACCAATTGCAACCACATTGCATTTTCTTTTTCGAGCTGGCTATAAGAGAACCCATGTAGTGGATGATAGACAAATGGCAACAATCCTTGCGCATTTAGTCTGGTTAAAGTGACAGCTGGCAAGGTTTTAAAGCTACCCGATTCATCTGCAATGATATTGTTGACCAAATTTAAATGGTAGGCCAACACCAGCGGATGGAAGGGGCAAATCAGCTCTTTACTTTGGTAAGTACAAAAACCGATATTGATGAGTTGTTTTTGTGCTTTGGTTAGCAAAATATCATAACCAATTAGTGCCAACGCACTATTAAAACAATCGACGACGGGTGTTACCAAAGCGCAAAATTCAGGCCCCCAACCGCTCAGGCTGGGCAACGTTTTGTTCTCTTTGCAATAATCAAATAAAGCAACATAGGCCAAGTAGAGCTGAGGATAATCCGCTTTTATTTGCGCCAATACGATGCTGTTTTTTTCGTCATCCGTTCTGGTCAAAATGGTGTGTTCAACAATTTCGGCTTCCTACTGTAACAACGTTAAACGACGACCTTTAGGCGCGACCTCTTTGTTATCCAGCAACACTTTTGATTTGAGGCGATTAAAACACCCAAAATAGTCATCTTGATATAATCGAACAAACCTGCCTACATCCAACATTAACGGCAATGTTAATGACTCTGTGGCAACAGCCCCTTCGACATTAAAGGTTAGCTGTGCGTTTTGTCCTTTTACAATAAAATGCAGCTCATCAGACTCATTGGCCACTTGTTCAAAATCAATTTCGTTGATATCAACATTGTCAAAAACTTGGCCAATCTCAGTTAATGTGGCACTTGCACCTTGCTCGGCAATAGCCAATACAGTGTCTTCTGTTTGTAATGTAACGCGTTGTTTGGCTGGTTCAACCAAAAAGCTGTTGCGAAATCCATCGATGAAAAAGTCATCGCTTTGCAGTATTAATGTGCGAAATTTATAGCATTCTGCTGTCGCTTCTCTTTTTAGTTCAAAAGAGAAGTAAACTGGCGTGTTTTGATAATCACCTGTAATAGAAACTCGGCTGCGCTTGCCTCCGGTATTATTCGGTGGTGCAACAACTATGTTGTTTGTTGTGTTGTGCTTGATTTTGCATTGCTTTTGTTCGACTTTGCCATCGACAAAACTCAATTCGAGGTTAAAGGTCGTTTGACCAGGGGTTAGCAAAATAATCAGATGGCGTTCTCTTTGACCCGCTTTAGATTCTGATTTTTGCTTGGCAATGATCTCACCTTGTGACGTGGTTTCTTTTTCGAGCGTTAATACGTGTTGCCTGTTTCGTTTTTGTTCTTGCAGACAATCACTTAAATCCAAGTCGGTGCGCCAA
This sequence comes from Algicola sp., assembly GCA_013216025.1. Classification (GTDB taxonomy): domain Bacteria; phylum Pseudomonadota; class Gammaproteobacteria; order Enterobacterales; family Alteromonadaceae; genus JABSOG01. The sequence continues at coordinate 16,200 of JABSOG010000059.1, forward strand.
GATTCAGGTTGCGCTCCACCAAAGTGTTTTTCGACAAACTTTTCTCCAAAATGTTCTTCAGCCAGCTTTTCGGTTAAATCATTGGGAAAATGGTGAGTGATAAAATCAAGTTTTTCGTAAAGGTCTTTGTTTTCGTCAAGCCGGTTGGCGATTTGATTGGCCTTGTCATTCATCATAAAAATGGCCGGGTCAGTGAGTAAACCCAACTCACCAAATTCAAGTTCGTCACCGAGCACGGCATTATATAGCTCTTCAAACCCAAACATTGTGGCACCATCATCGATGATCTGTTCAAACCGTTGGTCCAGCAAGCACTCAGACACACTATTTGACTGCGACAGTGCCAAATTGTCGATTAAATGCCGCATGGCAGCTTTGATCTTTGCTGGGTGCCAAACACAATCAACTTGGGCAATGTCTGCCGCCGAGTTTATTAGAGTGTCTAACATACTGTTATGAATAACCAGCAACGCAGCGCCTTTTAACGCCCCTTGCTGGCTGGCAATTTCATCCCGTAAATGTGAAATGAAATTCTCTGAATAACCGTCGCCGGTATCATTGTGCAATACTGGGATTAAGTTTATATCGCCGCATTTTATTGCCGACAGTGTTGTCTCTTTCACAACGATATGAGTGTCAGTCTTTGCAATAAACGCTTGATGCAGCCGTTGGCTGTTCGCACTATCCGGCGACTGAAATTGATACCGGTAACCAGCTCTTAAATAAGTTTTCGACCAAATAAAAAACTGGCCAGTTAAAAACGACTCAAATGGTTTTGCAGACATATACGGCATCTCCACTGTCACTCATACGCTCAACGTTGCCGATGCGCTCATAAAATTCGATGATCACTTGTTGACTCTGTTTGTCAAAATACACACCACGGGCCTCAAAGGTTTTAATAAGCTCATGAAAACGCAGTCTGTCATTGTCTCCAATCGCCAAGTTGGTCAGTAAGATAAGGTAGTCCTGATTAAATACCAGCACCCTGCCCGCCCGACCTCGTACTTGAATAAAATGGTCACACATTTCTATTTCAATGGCACGCACATACCGGGTGTTGATTTCGTGCCTTGGTTCGCCACGCGCAAATTGCGCCATGGCTAACTCAAGCAAATTGGTCAATGCGCCGGTGGGGGTCGATGCAGGTGCCATGGCAGCCGTCAACTGCCTGCTTTCTTTGAACGCCTTGGCATAATCGTTTAGTGGCTGTAATGCTGCGGTATTTGCTGCTATGTTTTCAGCCACTTTCCACAATGGTTGTTTTTGAATTTCTGAGCTTTGCAAACTCTCATTCATGGTCAGGTAGGGGAATATGGTCGGTAACGCTTTGGCCATTTGGCGATAACCATAATTTTTGATCATGGTCCGCTCATCGCTGGCTTTTTCACTGTCCATAATAAAGAAGTTTGGTTTGGATACTGGTGCCCCTTCTTGCCACTCCTTTAGATTGAGCGCCAACTGGGCGGTATACAGTTGTGCATAGAGTCGTAAAAAATCTTTGAAAACACTGAGCATATATTTGGGATGACGGCTTAAAAATCTTAAATCCTGCTGAAAAAAGTCAGTGATGAAAGGCAAATAAGGAGATTCATTCACCGTGTCGTTATCAGCATTGCTTTTCAAGTTTTGCTGCAACTCGTTGAACAAATGCTGTTCTAGAAAATTCAAGGAAACATTGGGTTGCTCAGTAAAAGAAAAACCTTGCAACAGCCCGCCAAACAAGCTGCCAAGCCTTGCATTGGGTTTACTGCCTTTGACGTTTTTGGTTTTGAAAAGCAAAAATTCAGGTGCAATTTTATATAACTCATCTCCTTGAAAATACATTTGCTCAAGCGTTGCCCAAAAAGACGCTTCATCCAATTTGGCCAATATACTTTGCTTACATGCCGCTTTGAAATCATCCAAGTCAGGTTTGATCAACACTTTACGGTAGGACGTTTTTACAACATGCCCAAGTACACTATCCCAATCAAAACCGCCTTTTTTATCTTTGTAACGAATTGGGTAATAACTGTTAAGCAGGTTACTTTTGATTTCGTCTTTTGTACTAGGTAAATTTTGTTTTATATAAGACATGGCTATATTCCACTTACCTCAAAATCTTCATCATCCACATTGGTGACTTTTATTCGTTTTTTGTTATTGAATATATGCAATACGTTGGCACGGTTCGCCACTTCTGCAATTTTATCGACGACTTCATCCAGTAACATGACGGTATTTTTATCGTGCTTATTTGGTCGGTAACCTGCAACGATGCGCAACATTAAGTTGAGCAGGTTGATATTTACCGAAAGAGATATTTTCTCTTCACCGATTTTAAAACACGCTTTAAAGTGTGAAACCACCACTTCTTTGTGTTTTTGTATCCCGGCAAAGTCTACTTTCAGATCAAGTGTTGTCGCCAACAGTAAACCGTTGTGTTCTGAAATATAAAACTCATCTTTTTCAAGGCATGTTGCGTTGCGATTATTGTATTTATGAATGGCTGCTATCGCTGTATCCCGGTAAAACTTTCGCAGCGCGCTGCGCTGCTCACTGGCACCATCAAACCCTTTATGCAGGTGCCAAATCGTTGAATAGTGTTCGATTAGTTTTTCATCAAACTCATTACTGAATTTTGCATGATAATTGTTGGCAATGGGTTCATTTCTCATGATATAAAAAAGTCGTAAATAAGAGGTCGCCGTAGTGTTGGCACTAACATCCAACCCCCATTGCTTTAAACCCATTTTATATTCATCAAAAGCGTCATCAGCCAAATGCAGACTGTGGGACAAAATAAAATCATCCGTCAACTTTGAACGGATATTGGCCGGATCAAACTCAGCAATTCTAGCCGCCAATTCATTTTCACCAGCAGTAAACAAATTATCAAATAGATCATCTGGGCCTGTGAGTAAGTGGTAAACAAAATCCAACAGGGCGCGAGCCGTTAAAAACTGGTCCTTCATTAATCGCGCTTTAAACAAGACATCGATAATCACATCTTGTACAGATTCAACACTTAACAGTTCGTAATTGCTGCAAACTCGCTTTTCAAGCGTGTCCGCTTGCTGCTCTTTGTCAAAGTACTGCCGAATAATATTGTTTTCTTTTGCTGTAATGCGTTGCAGCAATTGCTTTGCAAACTCTGCGGTGTGCCCATGAGTCTCCAATCTGAATTTAGGATAATTCTCAAAATCCAAATACTTGTGGTTGCCAGGCAGCGGCTGTTTGTTCAAAAAAGCCTTTATCGAAGCCTTTATTACAGCATTACTGCCTTCTTCGGCATAGTTACCTAACATTCCAACATTGATACCGATAACCAATG
>JABSOG010000599.1 GCA_013216025.1 Algicola sp.
TCGGCCAAAACAGTAGATTTTATGCTCCTGCAAAATCGGCACTTCCGACATCCATGTCGGTCGTCCTTGTTTTGGACGGTCTGCTCACCGAGTCACGGACTCTACATCTAACCTTTGGTGCTCGTGTAGTAGAAAAAAGCCATCGCTATCCCCCCGAAACCGACCTATTTGAATCCTGTAGGAGTTCGGTCTTGATAAAGCCATTCCCTGTTTTTGGCTTCCACGGGACATGCCTATGAATAGATCATTACCTGCCTTTTAGTCCACAGTGAGACGTAAAACAAATCAAGCCCCTGATTTGGTTTGTAAGCGTCAGAGAAATACCCACGCTGAATACCTGATGCCTACCCCTTCCTGAGGTTATCAATGACAATGCAGTCCCCGAAAGGCGGCAAGTTATTCTTCCACTTTGCCAACGCAACTGACATTAAGCATCACTCTCCTATATACTAAAACAATTCAATAGGCATCAAAAAAGGCAACGCATCATTAAAACGCCCGTTATTGCAATTCTGGCATTGATATTATTATCGCCGTCGCTCCTCGACAGTATCGGCAGTGCCACCTCTTTACTCAATATCGTTCAACAAGCGTTTATCTTCGACCAGCATGACCCAAAGTTGCTAGCTGGTGGTATTTTAACCATTTTTATAGACCAAATACTGAAACTAACCTTTTTAATACCAGGTATTTGTTTAAGTGTCATCGTCAGCATTAAATATCGTCCAAACCCGGTGTGGTTCCGAGTTGGGTTAAATTTATTTGCTGTTTTCATGCTGCTGGGGTTTCCGCTATTTACTTTGGTCGGCATCGGTTTATTGCTGCTCAATCGCAAGGCCAAAAACAGCATAGAGGAGTAACAACATGAAAACCAGAAAACACATTTATCAAGAGGTATTTGCGGTCAGCCCATCGCGGCTTTTTTAGATCTTGCTTACACTAAGCGCAATCCGGGAATGGTGGGGCGCGGCACCGGTCATTGTTTTACTACAAGCCGGTGCCGTTTAGGCCGCAGTCGGCTCATCCCCATGAGTAGGTCATCATTTGCTTTATCTATTCGCAGACCTAACCTCAAATTTAACCCCTAAAGCTACGTGAGTTTTTCTATCTGTTTGGCCTTCGTTTTTTTTGGGGGCGGTTGTGGTTTGTTACTGGCTTAATTGCTCATCAATATCCATATGCGCATGTAATAGCCTGATAATAATCACGGTGCTGCCATCGCTTATATAAACGATTAGGTGTTTTTGAAAAGAGTGTATTCGTACGGTTGGCGTAAATTCGGTTCGCTCGCGTGCAACAAGCGGATTGTCAGCCAAAAATTGAAATGCTTCGTCAAAAGCATCAACATATTGCATTGCTTGTTCAACGCCCCATTTTTTGGCGGTATGATGCCAAATAGCTTCTAGATCGTTTTCAGCCTCAGGTTGTAATTTATAACCCGTCATTTTCCAAGCTATCTAACATTCGTTGCTTAAAGGTTTCCTTATCAAAATTCTGTGGCGCACCGCTTTCAAGTCCCTTGGTAATCGCCGTTTGCATGGCTTGGATTTTGTTTTTTTGCTCTTGGTCTTTTCGGATTAAATCACGTACGTAATCGCTATTACCTGCATATTTGCCATCATCAATTTGTGTTTGCACCCACGCTCGCATAGGCTCTGGCAAAGAAATATTCATCGTTGGCATAGTTACGCCCCTTTCATTGTCTTCTATCGTCACTATGGCATTTTTTGCCAATATTTGTCAAATTCGCATTTTTATATCAACATAGTCAGTTATTGAAATTTGTTGTTACGATCCCTAAATCTTGCCTTGCTAGCGCTCTAATCACCAAATCTTAATCCGATAAGTTGCGATATTTGCTTTCTAAAACTGTTGGGTTGAGTTTCTGCGATAGTGACTGTTGCACTGTTTCCTATTTTCGTGCCTTCGGGATAGAGATCCCGTTCAAACAGGTGGTATGTTTGTGGAAAAAACAGAACAGAACAGTTCAGTTTGTGTTTAAGTGACTTTCTAAATTCAGGATGGCAAAAACGCACTACCAGAGGCAGTTGATCATTATGAATTCACAATGTTCAGTTCATTCAATGCAGCGTCTTTCCCATACCTGCGTTTATTAATACACAAGATGCCGTCAACACTGTGCGTTCTTTGGTGCAAAAAGTTGTCCTCACTGCAGATGATAAAGGCAGGTATTTAACCATTGATGTCCATGGTGAGTTAGCCGGATTGCTCGCTATGGCGACAGACAAATTCGACGTCACGCCGTTAATGTTGGTTTTTGATGTCGCACTAGCAGGCCAAGCGCCAGTTCAAAACGAAAACCTGTTTTACAGGTTGTCTACGGCCAGTAGGTTAACAAACGAATAAAGGTTGGTTAAGGGGAGAAAAGCCACCGCTATCCCCCGAAACCGACCTATACAAATCCTATAAGATTTCAGTCTTTTGACATCCTATACAGATATTTTTTCAAGGCGATTTAAAGACTTTTTTATACATTACCTCATCGGTCAGCCCACCGGGCAATAAACAATGCAAAAAACGCTTAGGTGCTTCCTCCGTTATTTCCCGGTGACAACCACAAGCAGTTCGTTCTATATGTAAATTTCTATCTGTGTAATTCATGAGTCAATTTGAGCCATATTAGTTTGCTCAATGAGAAAAAATTCAGTCGGTATAATTCAAATATTGCTCGCTTTTGCCACTTTGCGAGCTGGGATAATTTGTACCAAGTCGTCATTCGGATTAGGTGAATATGGGCAGAATAATGTTGGCTGGTGGTTCGCGTAATTATGTTTTGTTGGGCTTCGTTGCTCCGCAATCTCAACCACAACCTACGCCGCTTCGTAGGTTGTGGTTGACGAGGAACGAGGAAGCCCAACATCAATATCGTGTAAACCAAGCCTTGTTGATGGCACATATGATTGCCTCCTTGCTCGCAATGAGCGATAACCGACCTTATAGTATAAAAACCGATAACCATTGACTAACCCTGTTTTACAGGTTGGTTTCGGGGGAGGGGGTGGATTTTTTCTTTATAATGGACATCCTGCATTTATGTCACTGGCCCTCAATTTCAGGAGTCCGTCCGACAACCCTCTCGTCGCGACAGCGACGACCATCAACCGTCACCAACGGCACACCTCAACCTCACACCAAACCAATCCTTCCCCACAGCAGATTCATCGGATTATTCAAAGCCACAGGCGATCGCAACACATAAGCTTCACCATACTTGACCCCAATCAAGCTGCCAAAGTGGCGGTGGCGGCTTTGCCATTGTTCTAAAAAATCATTTGATGCCAATGGTGTGGCCATCTGCTGGTCATCTTTACTGTATAACTGACTGGCGTAACAGTTGACCGCTGCGAGTTTTTGTTCAATGACTGCGCTGATGTCCTGCACCATTTGTGGTGGGTGGGGCAATCTATCTAGGTAAAACAGCACCTGTTCGGGTCTGTGAGGGGTGCCTTGGGCCGCAAAGTTGCCAATACCGGCCAGATAACAGGCTTGTCTGACCAACATCGACGTGGCTTGATGGTCTGGGTGATGATCGTCCCAGTGTGATGTGACCACCATGCGGGGTTGATATTGGCGGATTTTTTCGACAATCATTTGAATGTATTGACCATCAACCGACAGCTGTCCATCGGGTAGGCCGAGGTTGTCACGCAGGGTCAATCCCAGCAGTTTGCTGGCTGCTGCGGATTCTTTTTCGCGTATTTCTGGCGTGCCTCGGCTGGCGGCTTCACCACGGGTTAAATCTAAAACACCAATACGGGCACCGTGTTCGCGGGCGCACAGTAGTAATCCGCCACAGTGTAATTCGGCATCGTCGGGATGGGCGCAAATGGCCAGTATGTCTATCATTGGTGTGTTCCTAAGCGGTTATTTTGGCTTTGGCGCCGTAAAGCGTAAGCCATCGGCCAATCACGATGGCACGACAGGCGATTTGCAATATAGGCACTTTGGTGGTGGCGTGATGTTCGTTGCCCGGCGACAACACTTTACCAGGTGATAACAGTTGGCCTATTTTATGCCAATATGCGCTGTTGAACGGGGCGGGTAGTTGGGCCAGTTGTTGTTGAATAAAACCCGCCAAAGTCCGGTCATGCCAAAGCCGCTGCCAATCAAACGCATTGCCACTGGTGGCGAAACCCTTTGTTGGATAATAACGGGCAAAACACTGACGAAAAATACTTTTGTCGGTGCGCATATGACTTGGTAACTGGCTGACCAAGTCAAGAATATCCGGGTCAAGCAAAGGGTTGAAACTCTCGACAAACGGGGCGCGATGGGCACTTAAATGGGTGATAAGTGCGGGCAGGCGCTCGCGACAATACAGTATATCGCGCACATCGTTGGGTGCATCAGCAACTTGTGACAGCGTCTTGGTATGTGCTGTATGCGCTTCGCGCCAGTCATCGATTTTACCGTCGAAGCCGTCCAGTATGGGCGATGGACCCAGCCCGAGGTAGCCAAGGCCTGCTTTTGCAAGCGCCTCTTCAAAGGTGTTGACTTGTGGTCCATTAGGGCCGAATATTTCGTCGCCACGTATCAGTGAACGTAAACCTCGCTGCGCCAAATGCCGGTAATGATACAAGTCGTTACATTGAATGAATGCCTGGGCTGTCATGCCCGACTGGCTTAAAAACAGGCTTTCAAACAGTGACTCGTTGGGCGCATGAATGGGCAACAGCTCAAAAGGTATTTGATGACGCGCCGCTTCACGTTTTGCCCAGTCGGCATCTGAATCTGGGGCGGGATCAGGCTCAGACCACAGGCAGGTATAGAGTTGTTCAAATTCGTTTCTTGGCAGTAATTCAGCCAAGGTATTGAGAATATAACGCGAATCAACACCGCCTGAAAGCAACATCATCGGCGCATCTGCACGCTGCCAATATTGTAAAATAACCCGGTCTAACCGGGCTTTTAGCTCGGGTAAAACCTCTTCGGTTTGCAAGTCTACATTGTGTAATTGGTATTGATACCAAGTGAATATCTGTGGGGCCTGGTCTGTTTTATCTTCGACAATACGGTGACCTGTGCCCGGTGGCATTTGACGTAATTCTTTGAACAACGAAGCACCGGCAAAGAATCGGCCTTTGTTCATAAATTGCAACAGGTTCGCGCCGTCGATACTGCGGTCGATAGCGCGGTGTTTCATCGCGGCCAATAGCGGTGCACTGTGAGAGCTGTAAACAGCACCATCGCTAACAAAAGCGTCATCGCTAACAAAAAACAGCGCTCGGCTGGCCAGTTGGTCAGTATAAATGCGGGTCACACCTTGATGGTAGATCACCACTGTGAACGACCCATGCCAATGCGCGGGACAGTGTTCGCCTGATTTAAGGTAATCTTCAATCAATGCCTGACGCAGCGTTTCACCTCGTTCTGTCCGATGGGTAACATAACCTTCGATGGCCAACATTACGCCGTGGGCATGAGTGATGCC
>JABSOG010000600.1 GCA_013216025.1 Algicola sp.
TTGCCGACAGTGACCGAGTTGGTGAGTAAAATACCTTTGTTGCGTAAAATCAGACCATCGTCTTCATTGAGCGTAAAGGTCATTTGCTCGTCATCTTCACTGAGCATATAGCTGTAAATGGCGTCTATCTTATTGCCATGCATACCAGGTAAACGGGCTTTGGTCATGTTAAGGGTCAAGCTGTCGGTTTCTTTGTGTACCAAGTTGTAAAAATCGTTGGCAAAGAGTGTCGCCACATCCAAATACACCGCCTTAACATAAGGTTTAAGCAGCGCTTTGACTTTGTTTGCATACTCATTGCCGCCGTTTCGGGCGGTGTAGTTAACCTCAATTTTTACATCTTGCAGTTGATTGATATCAAAGTTGCTTTGCGCCCCGGGGATCTCTAATTGCCAGTTGGAAACCGCACCCGTACCCTCAAACGGCAAGTATCGTTCATCACCAAAGTTCAGTTGGAACACACCAGTACTTTGTTTGGTATACGGGTCAAGTTGTGATACTGCGATTTGCTGGTTCGGTCGCCAATTACTGCGAATCGACAGCGGCTGTTTGTCGGTCGGTGATATCAGGTATTTCACCGCTTTAATGTCTGGCTCGATAATGGTTTTATGACTATGCTGGGTCAACATCGCATTAACCGTAGTGCCGTCACCTGCGACAATCTGCACCGCAATCGACTTTATCTGTCGGCTATAGTGACTTGGAAAGTCATAGGCAAACATTTCTTCGGTCAAACTAAATTGACACACCCGTTGAGATTTGAGCGCCATCAATGCAATCGGATCCCATTGTGCCAGCGACACGGTTTTGGTAATTTCGTGATCTCTTTGCTGGTTATCCAAATAGGCTTTTTCCATTTGACCCAAGTCAATACTGAGCTGGTTTCCTGCCTGCAAGCCATTTTTTCCCTGATCCCAATAATGATTCATGCCACCAATCAGGTTGACATCACTGACCTTACGGCCACGCTCAAAGCGAAATGCCACCTCTGCTGCTTTGGCATAATCAAAGGCCAATTGATACGCCTGATGATGAACCTTGTTCAAGCGACCCTTCAACCAAGCATAAAGCTCAACATTGGTAAATTTGTGCTTTAAGAAATCAGCAACCTCAGCACTGTGCTTGGCCTCGGTATCATGCACCCTTAAGTCGTTTTCAACAGACTCTATATTGAATTGCGCCCCCTGAATTTGTAGCTTAAGTTCGCTCTGTTCATAGTCTGAAATGTCCTTTTGCATCTGCCAATCACGCATCGCCAGTTCATGTTGCGATTTTATCGCGAGTCCTTCTGCCTCTAAACTTAATATTTCAGAATCAGATTGATTTTTATCGGCAATGGCATTGGACACGGCAGCCACCACTTTTCCGATGGGCAATATGGCCCCCATCGAGAACGGTGAACCGATTTTTAGCTCACCAATGGCCTCTCCTGCCGCTGCGGCCATTCTTAAGTAAAATATTGGCCGCAGTTTATCGGCGGCTTCACCAAATTTAGACGCTTGCTTGTACTCAGAGGCCAAATACCCTGCCGTACTGTCAATATCATCTGGCTTAGAAAGCCCGCCAACATCCGGTTCATGAGTTAACCATTCTTCATATTTGCCTTTTTGATACTCCGCACGCGCCAGGTTGTCCTCTAATCCTGCTTTGTTTGTTAACGACTCGGCTAACCGTGCTTCTAAGGTCGCCCGGCTTGTATCAAGAATTAGCTGCTCATGGTGTTGCTGCATGACCGAGAGTTTTTCTGATTCGAGCTTTTCAATCGTACCCAGTAGTTCTCCGTCAAATTGACCCACTTGTGCCGCCAGCTCTTTTGCTTTGGCCAACATAAACGTAAAGCGATAATGAGGTACCGGGGCTGACATGTCTGCCAGTGCCGAGGCAACGCCTGAACCTGCGGCAACGGCATTCACCAACGCCATAGGATCAATGGGTGGTTGGAACAACGGCAAAGGTTGTTTCACCCCAAAAATGTTGAGGCAATGGCGAATTTTATGCAATCGGTCTTCAACGGTATCCCAAAGTTTAAGCACTTGTTTATTTTCTGGCAGATGAAAGTACGGATTGGTCACACTGTGATGAACTGAACCGGCAAAGGTCAAACTGCTTTGCGCGGCCTCATTGTCAACATCAAACAAAACATCATAACGATTACGTTGCGTATCAACATCAGCGCCTTGGTCGCCGATCTCTTGGTAAGTCAATGCGTCACTCAGTACCACGTCTGCCAAATTATCTGGCCGCTTGCCCAATAAGTCATTGGCCAGCGTATACAGCATACGCGCTTCGTTGATGCTCTCTCGACTGTACTGGCGGAACAATGCATCACCCCAATCCAAAATATTGTCGATATAATTCATCACAATATTGCGTCGGTAAGCCATGTTGCGTAACCCGGCTATCGCGTGAGGATCCAAAGGGTCTTCAAGATAAGCCCTAATTTGCCCTTCCTGGGTTTGCATCGCTTGGTACCGTATTGGTAGCTTTTTAATGATTGGCAACACTTCTTGTTGTATATGAGCAATCATTGCCAATTCATCGGTTTTGTTTTTGTTGTCGTCGTCGTTGATGAACAGGTTCAGGGCAGCAATAAACTGATTCAATTTATGTCCCACAGAATCACCGGCACCTGCTGGTACCTGTGCAATGCTGTCCAGCGCGGCTGTCAAAGTGTTTTTCGATTGCTCGGTTAAGCTAACGCCTTTAAACAGCGCACTGAGTGGTTCGAGCTTGTCAATCAATGCTTGGGTTTGAGGGTTTATTATTAAAACAAGCGGCCTTATCTGCTCAACGATTGAATCAATATCTGACAGTATAAAGGGCAGAAAATGCCAGTATTCCAGTGCTTTTGTCGGATTAAAGATATACTCGTACCAAATCTTGGCCGCTTCAAATTGCTGATTTTCACTGAGGGTCTGTGCCACCAATGCCGGCAGGTGATAAAACAATTCCCAGTAATAAATGCCGTTGGCATTTTGAAACTCAAGGTGCGAATCATTGGGTATGTAATCCGGATTCACCATCGCCGGATTGACCAAAATAGTGGTGTCTGTAGAGACTGCATCCGGCAAGTCGGCCAGTTTAAATTCTGGCGTTTCTTGTAACAGTTGGGTGCTGACATCGAGCAACCCATCAATCCCCTCGCGATAAAGCCGACGAGACACTTGCGTGCCTGTCATTTATGACAATCGTACAATATCATAACGATTGGTTGCTGCATCAGGTATCAAACCGGAAACACTCGACAAATCCACATACCGGTTGTTGGTCACTACTCTGACATAACTACCATGGTTGAACATCAGGTTTATTTGATCAACATCGGTAATGTCCAGTTCAGTCGCAATACCACTATCCAGGCTCATCGGTTTTATGGCAACCACGCGGCCCCTTTCATTGATATTGGTGAAATGCCTATCAGGATTGCCGCCAACCAAGAACTGGTTATCTTTGGTGGTGAATGCAAAGTGCAATGGCGTATCTGGATTTTTTTGGCGGTAGTGGTAAATTCCCTCGTTGTTACCGGCTATTGTTTTGGGGTAACCATCATCCGCGGCTACATCGGCGTGAGTCAGTGTGCCTGGCGCCATTAACATTAATTCATCAAGCTTGTTCAAATCACTGTAACGATAATAATAATCTCCGGTTAACAAATAGATTTTGTTGTGTTGTTCAAACACAGCATCAACCTGGCCACCATTGGCCATCAATTCATTACGCTCTGGACGCCAATTGGTGTCGTGGGGTATTGTTACATTCATTTTGTCCCTGGTAAAATAGCCATCCTCAACGAAATATCGACCACCACCTGACACACTGGACGATTCAAATGAGGCAATAAATTCGGTACCCATTGGAAAATCTCGAGTGGGTGCGTATATTGACTTCGGCCCATCAAATACACCATTTTTGATGTTTGAAAAATTATCGTAGCTAACATACCGCTCGCCTGAATAGACCTTAATAACGCCGTCAACATTAAAGGCTGCATCAATATCAGCACCATCAATAAAATGCGTCAGTGAGTCGATGGCACTGCTGTCGCTGCGCAGATTAAAATCACCGCTCATATCAATCTGCTCGAAAGCGACATAGTCACTGCCTTGCAACATATAAAAGCGATCTTTATAGTAAAAAATGCTGTTAATTTGCTCTGAGCTACTCGCAGAAGAGGCTTCAAACAAGGTGACCACCCAACTTTGTGGAATGTATAATCGGTAATTGCCACCGGAGCTATACAACCCGTAACGGTTACCCCCATCGTTATCGGTGATAAATTGTGTAGCTGTGTTAATAAAAGCACGTTTATGAACACCGCCAACGACCTCTCTAAAATACGCTTTGCCATCATATGAAAACCCCTCACTAAAGTTGTATGGCTGGACGACGTCACCAGGTTCATCATAGTAGTCAGTGAGCTCCTGAGTCAGTTGTGACCTTAACGATATAGCACCATACAACTTAATCTTGTCATATCCGTAGACCAGGTAAATTTGCTGATTGTATTCAAAAACACCGGTGATTTCATCGACGCCCAAGTCTTGCTCAGTGGTATCTGCCCTTGGCCACAAAGGATAGTCCATGATGGTTTTTGTACCGGCATTATTTATTGATTCCCAGTGCTGGCCACGGGTAAAGTAGTTCTTGTTACCGTAATGAAAGGCACCTGTTACCGGCTGATCCGGCAGACCAAAATCACCACCATTTTGACCGAGCAACTTGGGATAACCCGAGTCGGCTTGTTTCAAATCATGGATGCCAACACCCAAACTAAACTTAAGGTATTCATTGCCACTAAACAAATACACCGCCTCATCGACGCCACTATCATCAAGCACACATAATGCGGCATCAATCGTTGTTTTGATGTCCTGGTGCACACGGCCCCAATAATCAACCACCGATTTGGCTTGGGGACTGATGACACCTTCGCCAAAATCTGACTGGGTCAACCGGGCAAATTGCCCATCTCCTGCGCTCCCGCCAAACCAATAAGTCGGCTTGCTGTTACTGACACTGTTGTATACTGCTTGTTGGCGCAACCCACTGTTAAACCAACTGTTGAGATTTTTCGCTGATTCTACTGTGATGTTGCCCGTGCTGGGTTTGCACATGAAACTCGCACCTTTGTAATCAAAACACATCCATGAGAGGTTTTGATCACTTTGGTCCGGCACATTCAGCGATATCGGTTGCTTGATCCGAGTGCTGTCTTCACCCGGAAACAAGCTTTCAAACACTTTAATGTCAGAGCTGATCCAGTTTCGGTTACTGTCAGCCGGCCCGGTAGACAACACTTATGATGATTTGTCTGCGGGTAAAACTCAAAACTGGTTTCGTTTTCGTAGTGAGTAACCGGAATAAATGCCGAACGATTCAACTGTTCGTTGATTGGGCTTACCGACTTGCCATTGCTGTCTTTACTGTCGTACGACCGCACTTCACGCGCTTC
>JABSOG010000601.1 GCA_013216025.1 Algicola sp.
TAGACTTCGAAGCCCGCGCCGCGATTAAAACGCTTTGAACTCGAACAAAATTTCAACTCGAAAGATCAACAGGCCCTAGCCAATAGACAGTCACTTTTGCTTGCCAATATCGTTAAATTTAATCAAAATACACGGTAATAAACACACCTAGAAAGTGAAACGCCGCCCTTGAACAGCAAACCAACGCAACCCATCTGGATTAGCCACCGGGGCCTGTGCCAAAACGCAGATGAAAACACCCTTGCCTCTTTCAATGCCGCTGCACAAGCCAAGTTTCATTATCTTGAAACCGACCTGCGCACCACCAAAGATAACCATATCGTACTTTGCCATGACCAGACCCTCAGCCGCATCAGTGCAATGGAAAGTACCATAGAAATTGATGTCACCACTAAAACCCGAGCGGAGCTTACAGCAGTGAACTTGTCCAAAGGATCACCGCTTTTGTTTTTGGATCAATTTTTTGCCGAGTTCGGCCATTTGGGTCATGTATTTGATATTAAAATTGAAACCGGTCTCAAAGTGATTGAATTACTGGCCGGTTTTGACATTGATTTGAAAAAAACCATCTTTTTATGTTGGTCACCAGAGCAGCAACAGGCCCTGCTTGAGCGTTACCCTGATGCCAATTGTTTTGCCCGCGAAAGCGAATGCAGGCGGGCCGGATTCTCAATATTACTGAAAATGCCTTTCTTAGGTGGTATTCAGACAGCAAAAACTTACTCCGTCACCCCGTTCTTTAAAGGGCTGCCCGTACTGAAACAAAATCTAGTTGCGCGCTATCATCGCTATGGAGCCAAGGTTTTGGCTTACTTACCCGAAACACAGGAAGAGGCGCAGATGGCACTCGATGCCAACGTCGACTACGTGCTGAGCAACCATGACTTCAAATTAATTTAAAGCCCCAAATCAGCCTTTTCTTCCACCACCGAGAAAAAATGCTTACCAGTCGCCTTCAACTCAGGGGGAACATTAACAGGCACATGTAACCCAATAGTCTGTTTGGCGTTAATCCGTTTGTCGAGAATAGCGTTTCCTTGTTCAGACAAAAAGAACCAATAAGGCGGAAAAGCGGTGTTGGTGACACGGTGTTGCCAGTAGGTTTGATACGGTATGTAATGACTGTCATTGGCATCGGCATCACCCATGTGCATAACAGTCAATTTGTCGGCAGCGGCTTTGTTGTCATTAAGTGCGTTCAACGTCACCCTAAACACAATGTTTTCAACCTCTGCCCTGCTCGGCCAACCTGAGTGAGGAATGCGAACCGCTTCGACCAGCAGGTTGTCGATAGTGTAAGACCAGGGTTTTTCACCATATTTGAGGGATACCGAGGTTACCCGTTTCATTAAATTCTTGGTCATATTGAGTTCGGCCAGTTTGTCGACGGCTTGTTTGGGTGCCACTAACTTGACCTTTGGCTGGGCCTGCATGAATTGTCGCAAATCCTCCGCAGAAAAGTGATCTCCATGGGCATGGCTGATAAAAACCACATCAATGTTATCGTAAGGTTTTTCGCCCTTAAACATCGCCTGACGAATGGGTTCAGGTACCAATTGGTAGTAACCATAGTCATTGTGAAAGAAAGGGTCGAACAAGATTTTTCTACCGTTACCGGTGATCATTACCCCTTCATTGCCTAAATATGTGGCCTCGCCATGCACTTTTGCATCAGTTTTATTCTCGATGCGCTGATGCGCTAACACCACAGTAGAGACCAGATTTAAAACTAAAACCAACAAGATAATTTTGCTGCTTGTCATTATATTACTCTCCCTTTTTGATTCATGTCTGTCTTCCCTCATGGTAGCACAACAAATTCAACCCACTGAAAGCCTTTATAAAAATACGCAGCAGATTTATCAGCGCACCCTAGCAAAGTGATTTTGCACAATCGCATCGGCAAAAATTTCACTTTTAACCGCTTTAAACTTTAGCGGTGCATCCAGCGCACCAAACAAAGGCGCACCACCCCCAAGCAACACAGGAATGGTGGTGATGATCATCTCATCAATCAGGTCGGCTTTAAGGAAGTGTTGAATCGTCACGCCACCATCGATATAAAGCGTGTTATACCCTTGGTCATTAATCTGCTTGACCACCTCACTCACGTCGCCTTTGAGCAGAAAAATTTTGCCTTCATAGCCAACAGGCACCGCCGTCATGGTATTGCTGAGTACAAATACTGGCTTGCTGTACGGCCATTCAATGTCCATGCCCAATACCGCATCAAGGGTATTACGGCCCATAACCAAGGCATCAATACGATCGAAGTGGGCACCAAAGCCCATATCTGACCCATCAGGGATTTCAATGTCGTGCAACCAGTCGATATCCCCATTTTTATCGGCAATATATCCATCAAGGCTTGTGGCAATATAAATAATATTTGGCATGTGCTGTTCCGTCTAAAGCCTGAAAAGCCGACATCATAACACCGCAAGGCGTTGCAACAACACGGTTATACTTTGAATCCTTACTATTGAATGGACAACAGCTTAAAGAATGTGGCCGTAAAAGGGCTAACGCAAAGCTAACGGTTTACCCCTTGAATTTTAAATTGGGCGAGCAGCAATTAAAGCGGGGTCAGAGACTTACTTGGCACCTGTTCGGTCAACCACACACCATTATCGGCCTGATAAAACTCAACACCTGCTCAAACATATTGTGAGCATTAACAATAAGCACAACCGGTTTGCCATGACGCTGCCCCACTTCTGAGGCCGTTTTGATATCAGCTGACAGATGCAAATGCGGGTTTTGCCAAGCGTCCAAATGACCACTTTAAAAAACCAATCAGCAAAAAACTAAAAATGGTGCGTAAAAATACAACTGTAGCCTTGGGATTTACATGTCTAAATAAATGAAGCTAACAATGATTGGAGATTTTGCAGCAAAAAAGCAAGCTGTTACACTGACAGGCACTCTCATTCAATTAATCCCGCTATCGATATGAATAAAAATGCCCTTTGCTTTATGTTGTTCGTCTTTGCCATGACCATACACTCCACAGCTGTTGCTGCCAAAGACGACAAGCGCGCGGCTTATATTCGCTACCACTACACCAAATTCGAATATCAACTGCCCATGCGTGACGGGGTAAAGCTGTTCACCACAGTTTATATGCCCAACGACAGTTCGAAGCCCTACCCCATCATGTTGCAACGTACGCCCTACCGCAGCGCGCCCTATGGTGCCAACCTGTACAAAAAAAAACTGGGGCCGACTCACTCGTTCGAGAAAGAGAAGTTTATTTTTGTCTTTCAGGATGTTCGCGGTAAATATATGTCGCACGGTGAGTTTGTTAACGTCAGGTCTCAAAATCAAGGTGGCCCTGATGACGCCACTGATGCTTGGGATACCATCGATTGGTTAGTTAAAAATATTGATAATAACAATCAAAAAGTGGCCTTATGGGGCAACTCTTATAAAGGTTATTATGCTTCGGTTGGCACCATCAACGCGCATCCGGCGCTCAAGGCGGTATCGCCTCAAGCCCCAATTGCCGACTGGTATTTTGATGATTTTCACCGCAACGGCGCTTTTGTGTTGCCAATGGCGTTTAGCTTTTTCGACAGTTTTGACAAAAAACGTCCTGGGCTGCATCGTTACGCGTTAAGCGGCATGTCTCGCGGTACACCCGATGGATACGATTTTTTCCGCAAGCTTGGTCCTTTGTCTAACGTCAACAAACACTATTTTAAAGGCGAACGGCCATTTTGGAACGACTTGGTCGCGCACCCCAATTACGATGAATTCTGGCAAGACAGAAACATTCTGCCCCACTTAAGTGACACCAAACCCGCCGTTTTGGTGGTTGGCGGCTGGTACGACAGTGAAGACCCCTATGGCGCTTTAGCCACTTATCAAGCAATGACGGCGAATAAAAAGCAAAATGAGCACATCAAACTGGTGATGGGTCCTTGGCGACACACTCAGTGGAACCGGGCCAAGGGTGACACACTCGGTGAGGCTAACTTTGGGATGGATACCAGCAAGTGGTTTCAAGAAAATATTCAGTTGCCGTTTTTTAAGCATCACCTCAAAGGTAAAAAGGCGCCAAACCTTGCCAGAGCGACGGTATTTGAAACCGGTGCCAACCGTTGGCGTTACTTAGATGAGTGGCCTCCAAAATCAACCCATCAACAGCAATGGCAACTCGCCGACGAAGAAAAACTGCTAACAGCGCGTCAATCTAAACCCCAAATCACGCCCAAAGGGTTTAGCGAATACATCAGTGATCCCAACAAACCAGTGCCCTACTCTGCGGGTATCGACCTAGGCTGGGGTAGCGACTTTATGGTTGAAGACCAGCGTTTCGCCGCACGGCGCAGTGACGTTTTGGTGTTCAACAGTGAGGTTTTAATCAACGACAACACCATTGCAGGCATTGTAGAGGTTGATTTATGGATCAGCACATCGCAAACATCGGCAGATTTTGTGGTCAAGTTGATCGACGTATTTCCCAGTTTAGATTTGAACAAAAACAAAACCGACCGCAAAACTGGCAATCGTCATGAGCTGGTTCGTTGGGGTGTATTGCGTGGCCGTTACCGGACGTCATTAAGCCAACCCAAACCCTTTACGCCCAACAAACCCACCAAGATAACGGTTAAGCTGGATGATATTTTACATACCTTTAAAGCAGGTCATCGAGTGCAAATTCAAATTCAAAGCAGTTTTTTTCCGTTTATCGACCTCAATCCGCAACACTATGTCGACAACATTTTCAAAGCCAAAGCAACGGACTTTGTTAAGGCCACTCACAAGGTGTATCACAACAAGGATTTTCCCAGCGTAATACGGTTTACTCTGTTGGATAATTAGAGTGCTATTGTCGAATGGATTTACACCAACCTTAAGTTGCTACCTAAGGAAATTTTCACCCGTATTTCAGCCTGATCTTGTTGGTGTAACCAAACAGTTAGAGAAAGGTGATTTGTCCCGGGTGTAATTGACTTGTTAATATTCTATGATGAATTAAATACCAACCCAATAAGTTATCGATGCGCCTGTATATTGCTTTGTTTATAATGTTCATGACTGCCCACACGCAGGCATCGGATGTGGCGACCCGTTTTGATCGCTTGTCGATTAAAGACGGATTGTCTCAAAGTGTCGTAAACAGTATCATTCAAGACAGCAAAGGTTTCTTGTGGTTTGCCACCGTTGATGGCCTCAACCGCTTTGACGGTTATAGCTTTAAAATATTTCGTAACGATCCTAACAATGCGGCGTCGATTTCCAACAATTATATCACCACGCTATATGAAGATGCCCAAGGCCGGTTATTGATCGGCACCCGGGGAGGCGGATTAAACCGCTTGGATCCAGACACCGAACGTTTTACCCACTTTACCCATAACCCATCAGACCCCAATAGCTTAAGTCACAACAGTGTGCGTTCATTTTTTGCAGACACCAACG
>JABSOG010000602.1 GCA_013216025.1 Algicola sp.
CTCAACACGCGCGGTCTAGAAACTCTGGGCGGGGCCATTACCAATCATGATGATCAGTTAATGGCCGGGTTTATGTCTAACATTGCCAACGTGCAGCAGCAATCGATTCCTTTCATTATTGCCGACCAGTCGTTCAATTTGATTTTGCAAACCGATCAGGCCGTCCAGCTCAAGGCGATAGCACAACAACGTAACCAGTTATTACAGGTGGCCACGCCGTTTTTGCTGATTATTTTCGCCATTTTTTATTATGTGGTATACAAGCAATTGTTGGTTCGAATTAATAAATTGGATGCGGGCACCCAAAAGTTTGCTGAAGGCGATTTTAAATTTCAACTTGAGGTGTCGGGGCGCGACGAGTTGTCGCAGCTTTCTCGCTCGTTTAATACTCTGGGCCAGCGTTTGCTAAACGCACGCACCAATCTTGAATCTAAGGTTGAACAGCGCACGTTTGAACTGACGCAATCCAATCAAAAGCTCGAAGCGGCCATTAAAGAGGCAACCGAGGCCAATCAAATCAAAAGTGAGTTTTTGGCCAGCATGAGTCATGAAATTCGCACCCCGATGAACGGTGTTTTGGGGATGATAGACCTGTTGCAAAACTCACCGCTCAATGAAAAGCAATCCCATTTTACCCATCTGGCCAAAACCAGTGCCGATGCGTTGCTGTGCGTGATCAATGATATTCTCGACTTTTCTAAAATCGAAGCAGGCATGTTGAATTTAGAAATGATTGAGTTTGACCTAGAGGCAATGTTTGGCGATTTTGCCGAAACCTTTGCCATTGCAGCCGAGCAAAAGCCGATTGAGTTCATCCTCAACATGAGCCAAGTGCGGTGCTTGCAAGTCAGGGGAGATCCGGGGCGATTGAGGCAGATACTGAACAATATTGTTGGCAATGCGCTTAAGTTTACTTTAAAAGGCGAAATCGAGATCACGGTCGCCACCAAACAGATTGATGATTTTGAGCTGCTGACCTGTCTGGTGCGTGACACCGGAATAGGCATTCCCAAGTCGGCGTTGTCGAATCTTTTCAATGCTTTCACTCAGGTCGACAGTAGCACCACTCGTAAATACGGCGGCACCGGCTTAGGTTTGGCGATTGTTAGCCAGCTGTGCCAATTGATGGGGGGCAAAATCAGCGCCACCAGCGAACTTGGCAAAGGCAGTATTTTCGCCATTGAGATATTACTCAACAAAACGGCCAGCGAGAACGTTAAAATCACTCAACCTAACTTGACTGGCAAGCATATGATGATGGTCGACGACAATCAGACGTGCCGTAATATGATGGAACAACAATTGACGAGCTGGGGTGCTAATGTCACCAAGGCCTGCGATGCTCAGGCGGCGCAATTACTGTTCGAAAACGCCCCACTCAATACCTTTGACGTGGCGATTATCGACGCCGACATGCCGGGCACAAACGGTGAAACCCTGATCCGCCAACTCACCAAACGGCAGTTGGTTGGCCAAACTAAGTTGGTGCTTTGCACCCCTATCAATAACACCGACGATACAGCGCTGTTTCGTGAGTTGGGTTGCGCGGGTTACCTGCACAAACCCTTGCGTATTTCGACCCTGCACCAGCTGTTGGGTAATATTGATGAACTATCATTTTCTGCGCCATTCGAAGCGGGTCTCGAAGAAAATCCCGAAGATAGTGCGCCAAAACCCGCTGAAACACGGCCACAAACACCCATCACCCCAAAGGTTCAATACCGGATTTTGCTGGTTGAAGACAACCAAATCAATCAGGTTGTCGCCCACGAAGTGTTAAAGCGACTTGGCTTGGTGGTGAGCATTGCCAATAACGGCCAAGAAGCGCTGAACTTGCTTAATGCAGGCGGCGATCCCTGTCCTTATGACTTAATCATCATGGACTGTCAAATGCCAGTAATGGACGGTTATCAGGCCACCGACAGCATCCGCAAGGGTCTGGCCGGAAAATGCAACGAACAGATCACCATCATCGCAATGACGGCCAATGTCATGTCCGGTGATGAAGAAAAGTGCCTGTCTTGTGGTATGAACGATTATTTCAGCAAACCCATAGTACCCGATTTATTAAAAACTAAATTACGCCAATATCTACCGGATCTATAGGGGTCTGGCTTTCCTATCTCACGCAATATGCTACAGTTTTGGTGTGACAAATAAAAAATATTGGCTTTATAAGCAATGGGTAAATTAACGATTTATGATCTCTGATTTCAAACCTTTCTTTCAATTAAAATCCAGCGAACAGCGCTATCAATATGCGTTGCTGCGTATTTTTCAACAATATCGCCCAAGTCATTGTTTTGTCGCCAAATTTATTGACCATGGTCAAAAAGTCAAGGTGCTGTGTCACCTTCATGACGGTCACATTGCCGACAATTTTATTTATGCGTTGGCCAATACCCCCTGCGAACAAGCCAAAATCTCTACCCAATTGTATTGTATCGCCCAAGATGCACAGCGACAGTACCCAGATGACCTGACCCTGCGCCATTGGCAAATAGAAGGTTATCTGGCAGCCACCTTAATGCTGCACGACGCTCAGCCCATCGGGATTTTAGTGTGCATGTTTGACCGGCCTTTTGAGCAAGCCAATCATAACCTCGACCGTTTTAACCAATTAGGTTATGTGATTGGCGGCGAACTCAACCATCAACACGACTTTAGTTCGCAGCAAAAACTGCTCGACCTGGTGGAGGCCGGTGAACGACTGGCCAAGCGCGGTACCATGCATTTTACGCCCGGCAGCGGCGAGATCACCAGCTCTGACGAAATATTCAATATCTTGCAGCTAGAACCTACCACCAAGCTAAGTTTGACCCTGCTACTGAAGATGATTCATTCTGCCGACAGGAGCAAAGTTAGAAACGGCATGGAATCATTGCTTAAAGACAAATCCAATACTTTGGATATAGCGTTTCGGGCAAAGATTAACGGTCGGCAAAAAATTCTGCAAATGCACAGTGACACTATTTTTGACAGCGACTCTCAGGCCAGTAGTTTGCACATTAGTTTGGCGGATATCTCGACCACTTATGAGCTAAACGAACGGCTCAGATTGTCGAATTTTGTTTTTGAGCATACCGCCGAAGCCATCATGATCACCGACAAAAACAATCGCATTGTCACCGTCAACAAGGCCCTTGAACGCACGACCGGCTATCGCAAAAAAGAGCTGCAGGGTAAAGATCCGGTGGGGTTTTCGGCGGGCAAACAAGACGCCCACTTTTATCGCCAGATGTGGAAAGACATGGTCAGCGCCGGTCACTGGAAGGGTGAGGTATTTAACCGCCATAAAGACGGTCATATTTTTCCCGAAGAACTATCGCTCAACATCGTCAAGAACGAACAGGGCGAAACCATCAATTATGTGGGCATATTCCGCGATATTTCTGAGCGCAAGGCGACCGAAAAGCAATTGAGTTTTTATGCCAACAACGAGCCTTTAACCGGACTGTCGAATCGCCGGGCCTTTATTGAACGCATTGAACACCATATTTTTGTGGCAAAGCGTCACAATGCGCCGTTTTCACTGTTGTTTTTCAATATCGACCGCTTCAAAGAGATAAACGACGTGCACTCTCATGAAACTGGCGACCTTTTGTTGCAAGCGGTGGCCAACCGTATACTGAAAAACGTGCGTAAAGAAGACATTGTGTGCCGTTATGGCGGCGACGAATTCACCATTTTACTGGTTAACACCCCACAAGACAAAGCGGCCATTGCTGCCGAGAAGTTTCTGGCACAGATGCGCACCACTTTTTTGCTCAAAGAGATATCGCTCGACGTCACAACCAGTATCGGCATTGCCCAGTATCCCGACAGTGGTCTCAACGCCACCGAACTGTTGCGTAATGCCAATCATGCCATGACCAGCATTAAAAATGATGGTCGTGATGGCATTGCTTTTTACAATGACAAGCTACAGTCAAAATATCTTAAAAAGCTCTCCTTGCGCAATAAGCTTAAAGAGGCGATTGCCCTCCAGAGTTTTGAGGTGTTTTACCAACCGATTGTTGATTTGAACAAAAACGAGATCAACAAATTTGAAGCCCTAATACGCTGGCCTGTTCCAGGTTACGGGTTTATTTCGCCGGGCGAGTTTATTCCCATTGCCGAGGAGTTTGGACTAATTCATCCCATCGGTAATTTTGTATTGCAGCGTGCCTGTGCCGATCTAAAAAGGTTGCATAATTTGGGCTTTGATCAGGTTGTTTTTTCGATTAACCGTTCAATCAGCGAATTTGGCCATGATGTCGATGCCGCGGCCATTATCTCGCAAACCATTGTGGCCAACGGTTTGCCTTATGAGGCAATTGTGATTGAAGTCACCGAATCGGTGGCGATGTCGTCTAACGAACACACCGAGCAAGTGCTAGACAAACTCAAAGCGTACGGTATACGCATTGCGCTCGATGATTTTTGCACCGGTTATTCGTCATTAAGTAATTTGATTGAATATAAAAGTGATTTTCTCAAGATAGACAAATCGTTCATCGATGCCATTTGCACCGATAAAAACCATCAGATATTAATCTCGGCACTGATAGATTTGGCGACAAAACTTGAAATGCAGGTTATTGCAGAAGGCGTAGAAGATCAAGAGCAGCTAGAACTGCTGCGAGAATACGGTTGCCAGTATATTCAGGGCTATTTTTACAGCCCTGCCCGGCCTTTAAAGCAATGTATTAAGTTGTTAGAGGATTGGCCGGAAATTTAAGCGTTGTTTTTATTGTTGGCGGCGTATTTTTTCTATGCCAAGGTTGGAAACAAATGTAACAAACAGCCTTTGCCTTTGAATGTCAGGCGGTAGGTGGGTTCACTTTCTTGAATGTCTGCACTGCTCGCATGTTCCAAAATTCCTTTTTCTATCAAAAAATCAAGCATCTTGGTCGACATCTTGGTCGACATGCCGGCCAGTTTGGCTTTGGCCGCGATATCCATTTTGGTCGCCACCCCTTTGAATGAATACAACGCCCGCATCACCACAGCTTCGGCATCAGACAAGTCAGGTATAGGCCCGACATAGGCTGGGTATTGGTTGGCGGGGAATTTACCATAAACCCGTTTGTATGATTCTTGAATGGCTTGTACGTCTTCGGCTTTGTCGCCGGTTAACTGGTATGAATGAAAGACACCTGACACTTTGTTGAGGTAGTCGACTTTGGCCAAAAAGATCGGCAAACCGCTGTCTTTGGCAACATGATAAAAGCCGGTTTTCCACTTTTCTACCGGGCCACGGGTGCCTTCTGGGGTAAACAAGAAAAATATACGCTGATTTTTGTAAGTTTTTTTTGAAAATCCCGTACCGGGAAAAAGTAGTTGGTCCTCATCCTCCTCATCCTCAACCAGGACACGATTAATGGTCCTATCTGGTTATATAACCCATCTGAAGGGATAAATTGCTCCGCGTGGACCTTCAGATG
>JABSOG010000603.1 GCA_013216025.1 Algicola sp.
CACCGGTTCTTTGGTTTCGACCACGCCGATTGCGCCCAAACACCTGACATCCGCCACTTGAGGTAACGCCAAACACTTTGATAGTTCGCTCTTCAATTGGGTTTGCATCGCCTCAATCTTTTGCTGCCATGGCTGGCCCAACAGCAAATCGATACTGGCGACAGCCGCGCTGCACGCCAACGGATTGCCCATAAAGGTCGGGCCATGCATAAGCAAGTGACCGTTTTGACAAATGGTTTCAGCCACTTTTGTTGACGTTAACGTGGCCGCCAGGCTCAGTGTCCCGCCGGTCATCGCTTTGCCCACACACATAATATCCGGCTCTACCCCTGCATGTTCACAGGCAAACAGCTTGCCGGTGCGGCCAAATCCGGTAGCGATTTCATCAAAAATCAGCAACACTCCAAACTCGTCACACAACTTGCGCAGTTCAACCAAATATTGCGGATGATAAAAACGAATACCACCGGTGGCCTGCACTATGGGTTCTAAAATAACAGCGGCCAATTTTTGATGGTGTTGTTCGAGCTGGTTTTTTAGCGATGAAATATCCTGCGGGTCCCAGGCTTGGCCAAACTTGCATTGGGGGGCATCGGCAAAGTATTGTTGTGCCAGCATATTCTTAAAAAGATGGTGCATACCGGTGTCGGGATCACAAACCGACATAGTCGCAAACGTATCACCGTGGTAACCCTTTGTGACGGTAAGAAATTGGCTTTTCTCCAACCGCCCTTGCGAGCCAAAATACTGCACCGCCATTTTCATCGCCACCTCAACCGCAACAGAGCCGGAGTCAGACAAAAACACCTTATCAAGACTGGCTGGGGTGATATCAATAAGCCGGCGGCATAATTCCACCGCAGGATTGTGGGTAATACCACCAAACATTACATGAGACATTTTATCAACCTGCGCTTTGATTGCGCCGTTCAGCACCGGATGATTGTAACCGTGGATCGCCGACCACCAAGAAGACGAACCATCGATAAGCTGTTGGCCATCGGCTAATTCTAGGTAAACACCCTTTGCACTGTTGACAAAATAATTGGGCAAGGGTTCGGTCATAGAAGTATATGGATGCCAGATATGCTGACGGTCAAATTGCAGTTGGTCGCTGACCTTGTGATTACTCATTTAATGCCCTGTGATTACCCGTTACTGATCTTTTAATGACGAGAGTGTCTTGTGATGACGTGAATGGCGCCCATTATGCCCGATTGAAGCGATTCATTACCACTGTAAAAAAACCCCCTTTGACGGTATGGCCCACTTTCAATTAAGATGTAACCAAAAACAAGTGCCTTAAAGCTCAGGAACCGTTAATGCCCCACATGCCCAGCTATTTGCTCAAATCACATTGGTGGCTATTAATGATCATCTCAACATGCCTTTCTTCAGCCCATGCGGCCGACGCTGCGCTGTGGCAATCGCTCAATGCGCAAGAAAAGCAATACCTCAAACAACACCCGGTGATCCGCGTTCAGAACGAAAGGGACTATCCGCCTTTTAACTACAGTATTAATGGCAAGGAAAGTGGTTACAGTATTGATTTGATTAGTCTTATTGGTAAAAATCTGGGCATTGAAGTTAAATTCGCCCAAGGCAAACGCTGGAACGAATACGTGCAAATGCTCAAAGACCGTCAGCTTGATGTGATGGCCAACATGATGAACACCAAGGCCCGGCAAAGCTTTGCCAACTTTACTGCGCCCTACGCCGAGTTGTCTTTTTCTGTCGTCACCCGGACAGGTAACAGCCACAATGTGCGTTCAAAAGAAACCTTGGCCAAACAACGTATCGCCATTGTTGAAGGGTATGCCATCAGCCACCTTATCAATAAGATTTTTGTCGATACCGAATTTATTGTGGTCAAAAATGCCCAAATGGCGTTAAAAGCACTGACCAGTAACCGTGCCGATGTCTTTATTACCAACGGTGCCGTTGCCAACTATTACATTGTGAAACATTTTATCGGCGGTCTTGAACTACACCCGGTACCCGGAGAGTTGAATTTTATCGGTTTGCCACTGAGTTTTGCGACCCACAAAGACAACCCCATCTTGACCGATATTTTACAAAAAGCGATGAATGCCATTCCCGGTCATGAGTTGATCCAACTGCGCGAAAAATGGTTTGTCAGCGGTCAACCAAACTTACCCGTGGTTGCTTTGACCCCGCAAGAACGAGATTACCTCAGCCGTAAAGGGTCGATTCGCGTCACCAGTGGTATTGAAGAGCCGCCGTTTACTTTTATATTAAACGGCGTAGAACAGGGTTTTACCAATGACTTGATACGTTATATCAGTGCCATGCTCAATATCCGACTCGATTTTATTTACGGCGATTTGGCGCAACACCTGCAACGTGCCAAGTCAGGCGAAATTGACTTGCTGATGGATTACACCAATACCCCCGAGCGCAGAAAGATATTCCATTTCACCCAACCATACGTTGAATATCGCAACGTGCTGGCGATCCAGAAGCAAAAGACCAACGTAGAAATGAGCATGGAACAACTGAGCCAACTCACCGTTGCGGTATTAAAAGATTGGGCGACCACAATCCATTTGGAACAACATTACCCGAACATGAAGTTGTATTATGCCAATAGCCCACTCGATGCGCTGATGGCAGTATCAACGGGCAAAGCCGATGCCCATGTCGTCAGTGAGGTTCTATCCAACTATCTGATTCAAAAGCATCTTATCGGCAATTTGCAAAACATTCCGCTGGTCGAATCCAACAGTATCATGACCGAAACACTGTCTTTTGCCATCAGTCCCAAGCACCAACCTCTGCGTAATATTCTCGACAAAGCCCTGCTGGCAGTGCCTGAGGGAAAATTGATAGAACTGAGGCGAAAGTGGTTCGGCAAATTCGGGGGAGACACCATCACCCGGGTCAACCTCAATAAATCACAAAAACAATGGCTGCTTGCTCACCGCCAGCTGAAGTTTTTTGTGCCACCCATCGGTCTGCCATTGGCGCAAAAATCCAGCAAGGGTTATGAGGGCATATTGGCTGAATTTATCCAATACATTGAAGGTGCACTGTCGACCCAATGGTTGCCACAATCGGGCACAGATCAACAATATATCCCGTCAAAACCCGATGAGGCCGACATGACTATCGGCAGTATCCAAGACCCGACACTGTTAGAGAATTTCAACTTTTCTCAGCCCATTATCGAAATGCCGATAGTGATCATGACCGGCAACCCTGCCCGGGTTTATGTCGATGACCTGAGTGAATTAGCAGGTATAAAAACCGGTATCGTTAATGGCCTGGGTTACCAAGATCAAATCCAAATCCAGCACCCCGAATTACAGCTGCACCGCTTTGATTCAATGACATCGGCTGTTTTGGCGGTAAACAGTGGTGACATCGACATATTGCTTTGTCCACTGGCCCACTGCTCTTACTTGATGAATGAACTGGGGGCCAATAATGTCAGAATTGTCGGTCAAACCCCATTTTTCGACAGCCTAGGGTTTGCCGTGCGTAAAGACTGGCCGCAATTGTTGGATATCATCAACGCCACGTTGGCATCCATTTCGCCGCAGCGCAAAAACAGCATATACAAGCACTGGAACTCTCGCGAAGACATCTTGGTCAAAGTCGATTACAGCCGCTTTTGGTATTTGTTGATTGTCGCGGTGATCATCATCGGGTTTGGCATCGCCTGGAACCGAAAAATTTCAAAGTATGCCAAAACAGTTGAAATCGCCCATGAAGAGCTAAAGAATGCCCAGGCCCAGCTGGTTCATTCAGAAAAAATGGCGTCATTAGGGTCGCTAACAGCCGGCGTGGCCCATGAGATTAACAACCCGACAAACTTTGCTTATGTCGGCGTGCATAACCTTGAAGTCGACTTGAAGCAATGTCGCGAGTATATCTTTGACTTGGCCGGAGAAGATACCGAAGCCACTGTCTTACTGGGGCTAAACAAACAATTCGACCCTTTGTTTGCCCACATCCACACCGTCAAAGACGGCATTGACCGAATCAAAGTGATTGTTCAAGACTTGGCTGCATTTACCCGCCTTGACGCCAGCGCCAAAGTATTGGTCAATATTACCGACTGCATTCAATCAACGGTAAATTTGGTACGGTCGAAGCATTTGACGATCACCGAATTTATCACTGATTTTGAACCGACCCCAAAGTTTGCCTGTCATCAAGCGCAAATCAATCAGGTCTTAATGAATTTGATTGTCAACGCCTGCGATGCCATCCAGCAAAAGCAACGCGATCACGACTCCACGTTGCTTGGCAAAATCACTATCAACTGCCGAATGTTCGAGGGTCAAATTGAAGTAACCATAACGGACGATGGCTGCGGCATGAGTGAACAAACCAAAAAGAAATTATTTGAACCGTTTTACACCACAAAAGGCGTAGGTGAAGGCACCGGCCTTGGCATGGCGATTTCGTTCGGCATCATTGAAGAACATAACGGCAGCATAGAAGTGGAATCTACCGAGGATGTCGGTAGCGTTATTTGCGTTCGTTTACCGGTCGGTGACGAGGGGAAAGTGGGCGTGGATTCTGGAGGTGTTTAAGATAAATATTACGGAGCCCAACCAAATTCCACCGGCTTTTAACTAAGCCTGAAGTTTAAGGCAGAGATCCCTTCGATAGAAGCCGGTGTAACGGAGGCTCCGCAAGGGGGTCAAAGCAACCGCGCAACTTTATAGCAAAGGCAACATGGCCAGTCTTATAGGCGATCAAAACTTTAGGAAATGGGTTGATGAAAAACGATTGACTCAATTGGCTGCAGTTCAGCAAGGCAGCGCCATTCAGTCTGGTTTGACTATGGCTCAAGTGATTTGTGGCATTGCCAATGATTACGGTGTCACCGTGGATGATATAACCAAAATAGTTAGAGGCCCTCAAAAAAGAACGAAGCAAGAAAGTTGGCGATGTATCTTTGTCAGGAGTTAGTTGCAGCAAAACTGGCAGATATCGCCACTCAATTTCATTTGAATCATCTTGGCTCCGTGAGTTTTATTACTCACCAAGTCCGCAAGCGTCTGAGAGAAAATAAGCCGATTGGCTCCGGTGTGGTTGAATCAGCCTGTAAGACAGTTGTTCAACTGAGGTGCAAACGTGCAGGTCAATCTTGGGAGCATGAAGGCGGCCAGGCCATCTTGAAATTCAGGACATTATTACTGAGTAATCAATTAGACACGGCATGGGATTTTATCGCGTCCCACTACAAAAAAACCGAGATAAGGTTGTCGAACAATATTATCCCGTTTCCTGGTATTTGATCAGAGCGAGACTTGCACCCCTTAAGTTACTAGAAATTGCTGGTCAGTATTCGTCCCTTAACCTTTGCATAACGCCTTCGTAACCTCTTTGGTGAGCCATCGTAAGAAAATAACTGTATTTCTCGCTGTGGTTAAAT
>JABSOG010000604.1 GCA_013216025.1 Algicola sp.
CACCATTCGGGAGCAACGAAAAGTCGAACGATTAGTCAAACAAGCTAAATTCAGGCTATCAGCACATCCAAGCCATATTGATTACCGAGCCAGTCGTGGCATTGGAAAGTCTAAAATACGCAGCTTACTTGAAGGTCATTGGCTTAAACATCATCAAAACCTTATTTTTACCGGTGCGACCGGGTGTGGAAAAACCTATCTAGGTTGCGCTATTGGTCATTACTTTTGCCAACAGGGCATGGCGGTGCGCTACTTCAGAATAAAAGGGCTACAAGAACATTTACGTCAGGTTCACGGTGATGGTAGCTACACACGGTTTCTCAATCAGCTAAATAAAACGCCGATCTTGATTTTAGATGACTGGGGAATGGAAACGCTAACCACTCAGCAACGTAGCGATTTACTAGACATAATTGATGCAAGGCATGAACAAGGTTCAATAATCATAATGAGTCAACTTCCTGTTGTTAAATGGCATGCACTGATCGGAGAAGCTACGTACGCAGATGCTATTATGGATAGATTAATTCACCGTGCCCAAAGGTTTGAGTTGAAGGGAGAATCAATGCGTAAATTAGCAATTAACTTGACTGAGCCTCAGTGATCAATTACAACTGTTACTGAGCCGCAAAATGGCACCGAGGAGTGATCAGCATGGATGAGAACAGGTGATCAGCTTCGGTGAGAATGAGTGATCAACTTCATGAGAATACGCACTGCCCCAATAATGAGTATTGACTTATCGTGACCATTAGTTACTATATAATGCACAAGGTTTTTTTAAACAAATAGAAACCAACAACAAAAATAAATATAGGATTTATCAGATGAATAAAACAATAACAAGGTCATTGACTGCACTCGCTATCGGATTGGTTACTTTCAGCGCTTATGCCGTAAGTACCAGTGAATGTGGCACAAAGACTGAGTGTGCAGTTAATTATTTTAGTGACTCTGCCAAAACTAAATTGGCAGGGTACGAATACTATGCTTTTAGCTCTTCCGCACCTAGCGTAAGTTTTGGACAGATTACACTGTATTCAACTATTTCACATACTAAGGACTGCTAAATAAAAATAGGGGGTGAGAAAAATAAGTTTATTTCTTATAGGACGAGGATTTAAAGAACAAGGACGACGACAGGCAGCGTAGCGTAAATATCGCCATAACGCACTTTGCGCTGCGTATTATATTACACCAACCTATTGATTATATTGTAGCTTCTAAGAGTATTATAAATAAAGCGATTTGACCCCTAAGGTTTTTTCAGACAATTAAGAGTAAACAAATGGCGATCCCAAAAGTTTTCATTTCATATTCACATGACACGCAACAACATAAAAGCTGGGTACTTGATTTAGCAACGAGGTTACGACATAACGGTATTGATGCAGTTATTGATCAGTGGGAATTGCACCCCGGCGATGATTTGGCTCTTTTTATGGAGAAGCACTTAACCGAGGCAAATATAGTCATCATGGTATGTACGCAAAAGTATGTAAATAAGGCTAATAAAGGGATTGGTGGTGTGGGCTATGAGAAAATGATTGTCACATCTGATTTCATGAGCAATATTGATTCAAGCAAAGTAATTCCAATCATCAGGCAAAGAGGCTCCTACACAGTACCTAATTTCCTTAGTACAAAAAAGTTTATTAACTTTTCTCGTAAAGACGATTTTGAATTCAACTTTGATGAACTTGTGCGAACCATCCACAAAGCACCTCTTATCAATAAACCCGAAGTTGGCTCAAACCCTTACACAAACGAAAGTGTTGAGCAACCAAATAGAATGAATGATTCGTTAATTGAATTTATGACTGCTTATGCTCGTGTTTATGAAGAATACAAGGGTGAGCCGGTTGACCTTTTGGATATATGCAGGAAATTTGACAAATCTCTTATATTGACCGAACTACTGGCAAAAGAAGCCGTTCAAAGAAACTTACTCTCTTTTGTTCGGATAGATGAAGAAGAGTGGAAATATTTTTTAGAGGATGAAGGCAGACTGTTTGTTGTCGAAAATCAAATAGTGTCTTAAATTTAGCCCAACTCACCTATGCGAATGGGTCAATTAGGGGTCTTGACCCCGCGCCATTCCTGTATTTTTCTAACCCGTTGATTAAAATGAGTAAAGTAACAATATTTTAAATGAGCTTTGATTGAATTACCGCTTTTCTTGTTAAAATGCACGATTCAAGACCTGACCCTGAATTTTTTTATGAATGGACTGGATGATAATAGCGCTTCCGGGTGGAAGCGCCTGGGGTTAAAAGTTTCTGCGGAAACATTTTTTTGAGCTTGGATAGCACCATGCAACTACAGACATCGCGACTAAATTTATCAGTTAATGTGGTGCCAGTTTAGCCATTTTGCTCCGCGCGAGACTTGCACCCCTAGCTTCTACATTACCGTTTGACAGACTACGAGGTGGCGAGCATGTTGTCGTATACCTATTGGGCAACCACGCCAGATGCAGACCTGTTGGCCAAAGCCGATGCCGGGCAATAAAAAGAGATTGGGGTCAGTGACTTGTTTTGCAATACTTTTTATTCAAGCACCATTATCTATAAAGCGCTACAAAGAATAACGGCTAATGAATTGATTTAACAGACAAAAAGTTAATTTACCTATAGTATTATGAAGCAAGCGACTTATGTGGACTCCCCCGTGTTGTCAACAACAAAACTACTTTGTGCAAAGAAATAAATGCGTACTTATGTACGAGCTCTCAATTGAGTAGCTAACTCTGGCTCTATGATATTTACGCGAACTGATTGTCTAATCTTGACCGCGAGCTCATGGCTCTATGTCGCTTACTGACTTAACCAGCTGATTTTTATCTTCGTTAATGCATTTTTGTTATTGAAACGCTTTGTCAAGCAGTGTCGTTGTCAGGCGTTAGCCTGCAACGGCACTGCTTTGTATTCTGTTCCTTGAGTGAGCATAGCAAACGCTGTCCTCACCGTTTTGTTAGCCAAGGCGACCGCAGCGCATTTCTTACCACGACGCTCAACCAATCCTCTTGACCCCTTATTTTTTCTTATTTTTTTGACATCGCGACTAAATTTATCAGTTAAAGTGGTGCCAGTTTAGCCATTTTTCTCAGCGC
The DNA here is from genome assembly GCA_013216025.1 of Algicola sp. Classification (GTDB taxonomy): domain Bacteria; phylum Pseudomonadota; class Gammaproteobacteria; order Enterobacterales; family Alteromonadaceae; genus JABSOG01. The sequence continues at coordinate 3,113 of JABSOG010000604.1, forward strand.
AAGACTTGCACCCCTTTATTTTGATTAAACAAAGAAAAACTTAATTTACCGAAAGTATTATAAAACAAGTCTTGACCCAACTTTTGACCCCTATCTATATTAAGGCTTTAAGCTTAAGGACCGGTTTTGGTTGTTGGAATCATAACCCGACCCCTCGATACTCCTTGGTTATTGAACAAGACACCTAACCCCCAACCTCTCCAGATCCTTACTGAAATTAATGTTGATGATTTACCTCCAAATTACCAACGTTTTGGTGTGTCTTGATCTTAGTTCAAGAACTCGTCATCTGACCCCATTGCCTTGTTTTGTTAGGCTCCTTCTTGGAGAATAGCATTAATGTTCTCGGCAACACTACGCTCAAGTTTCTTGCAACCTTTTGGTGTGTAGTCGTACACAAGCACCCGGCGATGACGAAGATCAAATGGCACATCACTCATAGATTGTGAGAGTAGAAGAACCTCTTTATTTAACGTATGAGCAATACCTACTTCGTAGAATACATTCGGATTTCGACCGGTAAGATCCGCCACAACGATCCTAGCTCGCTCGATACTACGACGGATGTCGTCCATGATGACGTTCGACCCGAAAACATCATCGCCCCTCTCGCATCTCAAACCACAGTTGGTTTCGATGGTTGGCTTGACAAAATAATCATAGACATCCGTTAACTCTTCAGGCCCAAATGGCATAACAATGAAGCAAAGCTTGGGATCTATACCAGGTTCCGGCGTTCTCTCAGGCTCCGCGCTGTTCGTCGACCCCTCCATAAAAGATTCGACCTTGACACGCAGGTCATTTACCATTTCACGAAGTTCCGTTGATTCGGCAGCAGCAGGGTCAATCGAGCCTAGTGCGGGTGGCGCAACATTTTCACCGCTAGGGCGGCGTACAGAAGAAACAGGGTCCTCAGATATTGCAGCAAGCAGCTTTAAAAAAGTCTGTTCGAATAGCCCCGAGTCTTGAAAATCGGCGTAAACCTTAGTCATGAGCAATGGAGAAATTTCACAATCGCGCAAGAGGAGAGGAATAACTTTTGTTCGATCACTTTCGAATTCCTGCTGGAGACCCAGAGCAAGCTCTCGCTTACCCCACGACGAAGCAAAATAATCAGGCGACATAACGACGAGTACATATTTTGCGTTTTGGATAGCTCGATGGAGCGAATCGGCAAGCGACTGACCGACGGCAATATCAGCTTCATCATAGAATACGGAGATTCCCGACTGTAACAGTCGATCAACGAGCATACGGACAAAAGACTGGTCTTGTCTCGAATAACTTACAAAAACGTCATAAGTATTTGCCATATATTCCTCTTTTTATGGATTGGGGATGAGGTCTCTTAATCAATAATCATAACCCCAAATTATCACTGAAAAAACAATTAAATGCGCTCACCTGAGAGTCTAAAAATACCGTTAACAACCAAAGCAAGCAACCGCAGTCACAAACCATTATTTTAACAGATTTCATCCTCAATGCCGCTGCACGTAAGGGTAGTAACCCCACCAAAACAAGCCTATAATTAAACTAGAACTGTACAGAAATACACTATCAAAAAGGAGCCAGCCTATAAGCAAAAAAGCCACTCAAAAACCGCCAGCAAGAGGTGCTAGAACACCCCAAGCTGACTTTCACAACCATCAACCTCGCAAACAGGAAGATAATCATGACGAATAAGATAATCACACGTCCCGTGCCGGACGTCATCAACTTTATTGGCACAAACATGTCAACAGCACAAAAATCAAACCAATCGCTGAAAATTCAAACGCCTCCGGCAAACGTACGGAGGGCAGCACAATGAACAACCAGAATCCTTTAACCCAAGACAACCCACAACAAAGCCTGTATACATCGATTGCCATGCTGGAATATTTGGCTGGAACACTGCCTATCAAACGCAATACTGACACGGGCGAAGGTATCGACGAATCGGTGAAATATCTGTCCGCGGGTGAGATTGCCGGGTTACAGCATTGTATTCATTGCGTTCGCAGTGTGCTTGAGAATGCTTATGAGCATTTGTTGAAGGCAAAATAATGGTAGGAACGAGCTCCAGCTCGCGATTTGTGCCGTTGGCACAATATTATTGAAATGGCTGCGTCATTTATCGCGGCGAGACGCCGCTCCTACCAGATAGACGATATTTCCAAGTTTTATACACGGCATGCTATACCAAGGTTACTCAAAATAGGTTTGGTGTTGAAACCGTCCCTGGGAGCCACACGCCATCCATGGCGCGTCGGACATAAACGCTGTTGTGCTCCTGCACAGCGCCTTACCTACG
>JABSOG010000605.1 GCA_013216025.1 Algicola sp.
CAAGCCACAGATTGGGCGTGATTACCAGAGCTGTAAGCAACAATGTGTTCAGGCAATTGATTAGTTTCTTTAAGCCACGCCAGCGTGTTGAACGCACCCCGGGCCTTAAAGGCGCCAACTTTTTGCAGGTTTTCGGCTTTAAAGTAAAACCGGTGACCCAGCCATTGGTTAAGTAAAGTAGAGGTGACGATAGGGGTATCGTGTATAACGCCGCTAAGGCGTCTTGATGCCGCTTCGATATCGCCAAGAGTCAGTAAGGTCATGAATTCTCCCGCATATTTATCAACTTTTTTACAAGAACAGGCTTGCATATTAACCGCCTTATGACAAAAAGCAAGGCGTGTTTAACCCACAGGTCAGATTGTTTTTTTATGGCTTATGCATTAGTTATATTTATCCGGCCGCTACACACTATATGGCTGATGATTACGCTGAACTGACGACCGAATTAAAGCAAGAGTGAATTATCGGTTATATAGATAACGATACATATATAATATATTTCGTTATGATCCCCTTTGGGTGGTTCGTTTATTGTGCCGGTTCGATTATATTGTAACAACAGAATTTCAACAATAGAGTTCGCATGTGGCATTCAAACTATGGTCGTTCAACATAATCTGCACGACAAGTTTTTTCGTTCTTCGATGCAAAACGCATCCATCGCACAGCAATTTTTTCAGCAGTATCTGCCGCATGTGCTTTCAAGTGCGTTAAGTTTGGATGCTTTTGAATATGTAGATGCAACATACATTGATGCGACTTTGCAGGAAACGTTTAGCGATTTGGTGTATCGTTGTCCATACAAAAATAGTGTTAATGGTGAAGCCAAGGTTATTTTGCTTGTTGAACATCAATCTACGCCTGATAAACTAATAGCCTTTCGTGTATACCACTATTTATTTAATATGCTGTACAAAGAGTTGAAAGCAAGACCAAAATCGAAGGCTAAAAACAAACTACCTGCGGTTTTTGCAATGGTGTTTTATAACGGTAAGCAAACGCCGTATCCGTACTCGTTGCAGCTGGCTGATTGTTTTGATGATCCACTTAAAATTATGGGTCAAGTACTCCAATCCCCACTGCCGCTTATTGACGTAAATCAGGTTCACGATAATGAGTTAAAAAAGCAACAGCTTTTGGGTATAATGACAGGAGCGATGAAACACTGCCGGGAAAGGGATGTCGCGTATTATTTATTGGATTTGATGAAAAACTTGAATCCAATAGACTTGAGCAGTGATTTGGCGCTAGAATTCATTAAAACAACAGCAAATTACGTGTTCAAGGCAGACAATCCCCCTGACTTTGAAAGTTTACAATACCCAAGTGACCTCGAAATGTGGAATCCGCATTTTGAGGTTACTTGGGTATATGAGAAGTTCAGAAATCACCTGAATTAATCAGAGGTGAAGTGATGACAGCAGCAGAGCAATTACGTGAACAAGGCCGCGAGCAAGGGCTAGAACTGGTGGCGATTAACTCACTAAAAGAAGGTGCAGATCCAAGGTTTGTTGCTCGGATCACGGGCATGAAACTGGCGGTAATTCTTAAGTTAAAGGCACAATTGGAAGAGCAATAAATTAGTCATCGCTCTACTCAAAATGCGCCACCAGATCATGGATCATCTGCGCAGTGGTGCCCCAAATCATTTTTTCATTAAACGGCATAAAGTGCACTTGATGCAAGTCGCCTTTGCGTCTGAATTCTATCTGAACATGACTTTCGCGCTCAACAAAAAACTGCCAAGGCACCTCAAACACATCTTCGACTTCGTTAGCATCAATAGTCAGCTGATAATTTGGGTCAACGAATCCGACAAACGGGGTGACAACATAATTCGACCCGGTTCTGTAATGACCCAGTTCGCCGAGGATGTTGATTAAATCGTGACTAATGCCGATTTCTTCTTCGGTTTCGCGCAGGGCGGTGTTGCTCAGGGTGTTGTCGGTGGTTTCAAATCGGCCGCCGGGAAAGCTGATTTGGCCCGGGTGGTGTCTTAAGTGTAAGGCACGGCGAGTTAACAATAGATGCAATTTTTTGTCTCGCACCACAAATGGCACCAGTACGGCGGCTTGTTTTAAACCGGGTGATAGCGGAATGTGTTTTTTAACAATCGGCGATAATAAAAATGCCGATTTAAAATGGGCTTCGTTCATTTATTTTGGTGGTTTTCCAGTTCGGTCAGTACAGGTAATATCTTGTTTACCTTATCATAAGTTTCTTGATACTCACTTTCAACCGTTGAATCGGCGACCAATCCGCCACCCGCCCAACAATAGATTTTTTGATCCTGACAAACCAAAGTGCGAATGGCAATATTACTGTCCATATTACCCGATGCACAAATATAACCGATAGAACCACAATAGGCCGAGCGGCGGTTGGGTTCGAGTTCGTCGATAATCTCCATCGCGCGAATTTTTGGTGCGCCGGTGATAGACCCGCCAGGAAAGGCGCTGCGCAGTAAATCGGTTGCCTGATATTTATCGTCGAGTACGCCAGTAATGGTGCTAACCAAGTGGTGCACTGCGGGAAAGCTTTCTATCGCAAACAACGAGGGCACCTTGACCGAACCTGCCACACTCACCTTGCCGATGTCGTTGCGCAGTAGGTCGACTATCATCACGTTTTCTGCCTGATCTTTGGCGGAGTTTTGTAGCTTTTGGGCATTTTCTCGGTCGGTTTTTGGGTCGCTTGAGCGTCGTAACGTGCCTTTGATGGGTTTGGTTTGTATATCTGAACCAGTGAGTTTCAGCAATCGCTCGGGCGAAATACTCAGCACCGTAAATTGTTCAAAGCGCAAAAAGGCTGAAAAAGGCGCTTGGTTCGATTGCGCCAACGCTCGATAAGCACCGTATTCATCGCCTTCGTAACTGGCCGTAAAGCGCTGCGCCAGATTAATCTGGTAACAGTCACCGCTGAGCAGGTATTGTTGAACCTGTTCAAATCTTTGTGCGTATTGTTCATACGTCATGTTGGCTTGCCACGCTTTGGTGATGGCAAAATTGTTGTCGGGAGTTGCAGCATCTTTTAAATATTCAATAAAACCGGGTGCAGCTTGCGCCAATGACTTGTCTTGTGAGACAAACCACAGCTGGTTTTTGTGATTATCTTTAATGATGGCCCAGTCATAAATGCCCACCGCCATGTCAGGCGTATGTAAATCATCAAGGGCATCGTGGGGCAAGCGTTCAAAACTGCCGCCCAGATCATAACCAAAAAAACCTACCGCACCACCAATAAAGGGCAGTTCAGTGTGGTTTTGCTCAAATGTTAGCTTGGTTTTAATTTGTTGGTTGACGATATCGAGTGGATCGAGGGGTGATATGCGAGTGCCTTGTTCATCGATAATTTCGGTGTGCTGTCCGCGAGTGATGAGTTTTACTTTGGGTGCTGCAACCATGATATCAAAGCGACTGTCCGGGTGGACACCCTCTGTTGAATCGAGCAACATTGCCCAAGGTTGGTTCGAGAAATAGCTGAATAATTGACTGCTTTTTACCGTACTTTGGCGTATCAATTCTATTATAAGTTGTTCTGGCATGTTAAACGAAAAATTTGTGCTCTTGGACTGGCCCCACCGATGGCGGCAGAGTATCATACTCGCGTTCATTCACAAAAAGTTATTATCCGAAGTCTCCAGGATAACCCCATTTATAACTGATTTATAACGAAAAGAAGGTTTGATCATGACGGTTATACGCCAACAAGACCTGATCGATAGCGTCGAAGATTCATTGCAATACATCTCTTATTATCACCCACTAGATTTCATCCAGGCACTAGAAAAAGCCTATCACAAGGAACAAAGCGAAGCGGCCAAAGACGCCATCGCGCAAATCTTGATTAACTCACGAATGTCAGCCCAAGGCCACCGCCCAATTTGTCAAGACACCGGCATTGTGACTTGTTTTGTTAAAGTGGGTATGGACGTCAAATGGGATAAAACCGATATGACCGTTCAACAAATGGTTGATGAAGGCACCCGTCGTGCTTATGGCAATCCCGACAATCCGCTAAGAGCGTCGATTGTTTCCGACCCGACTGGCGCACGTAAAAATACCAAAGACAATACCCCTGCCGTTGTGCACATCGATTTGGTGGCGGGCAACGAAGTTGAGGTGATGATCGCAGCCAAAGGCGGCGGCTCTGAAAACAAGACCAAAATGGTGATGCTCAACCCCTCTGACAGTATTGCCGACTGGGTCGTTAAAACGTTGCCAACCATGGGGGCAGGGTGGTGTCCACCGGGTATGCTCGGCATCGGTGTTGGCGGTACGGCCGAAAAAGCGGGTTTGTTGGCTAAAGAATCATTGATGGAACCGGTCAACATTCAAGAGTTGATAGACCGTGGCCCCGAAAATGCCGAAGAAGAACTGCGCCTCGAAATTTTCAAACGGGTTAACGATTTGGGCATAGGTGCTCAAGGTCTTGGCGGTTTGACAACCGTTGTTGACGTAAAAATTAATACAGTACCCACCCACGCGGCGTCAAAACCAGTGGTGATGATCCCTAATTGCGCAGCCACGCGCCATGCCCACTTTACCCTTGACGGTTCTGGCCCTGCCAATTTAATACCGCCTAAACTCGAAGACTGGCCTGAAATCACCCGTGAGACTGGCGATAATGTTCGCAGAGTCAACGTCGACGGCCTCACCAAAAAAGACATTGCTTGTTGGAAAAGTGGCGAAACCGTGTTGCTTAGCGGCAAAATTCTAACGGGTCGCGATGCCGCTCACAAACGCATTGCTGATCTTATTAACAAAGGTGAACCATTGCCTGATGGCGTTGACTTTAACAACCGCTTTATCTATTACGTGGGTCCTGTTGACGCGGTAGGCGATGAAGCTGTGGGTCCTGCGGGTCCAACAACCGCGACCCGTATGGACAAGTTCACTGAGATGATGCTCGGCAAAACCGGTCTGCTTGGCATGATTGGAAAATCAGAACGGGGTGACGATACCATTGAAAGGATCAAAGAACACAAAGCGGTGTATTTGATGGCTGTTGGCGGTGCTGCTTATTTGGTCTCTAAAGCGGTTAAAAAAGCCCGTGTGGTGGCTTTTGCTGATTTGGGCATGGAAGCGATTTATGAGTTTGAAGTCGAAGATATGCCAGTTACTGTGGCAGTCGACAGCAACGGCGTCAACGTGCACTCTACTGGTCCTGCCATTTGGAAAGCCAAAATCGCCGAGCTTGATAGCGCGCTTAGCAAATAAAATAAGAGGAATAAAAATGTTTAAACAACGCTTGCGGCAAACGCTTCAACTGGGCGCGGCATCGGTTTTGGCACTGAGTGCCATGACAACCTCTATGGTTGCCAGTGCCGATGTACTGACAGTAGAAAAAGTCAATACGCTCAACACCCTGCACGATG
>JABSOG010000606.1 GCA_013216025.1 Algicola sp.
AAGCCCAACTACGACACGACTACACCTGCCAACAATATCTTTGACGTGACTTACGCCGGGCCACCGGACACTTATTCGATTACCAACAATGGTACTGGGGCGGTAGGGGTCCCTGCAACACCGTTTTCGCCAATCGACGGCATCAACTTTCAGGGGCTTAATATCAAGGGGCAGGGCACAGCCCCGGGCAGCGTCTTGAGCTTTACTCTGTCAACACCAGCAAAACAAAATATATTGACCACCATCAATGATTTGCACAAAGCGTTGAATGTCGGTGGCGGTTTTACCCCTGTACTGAGCGAAGCATTAAAAGACGCGATGGTGCAAATTACCAATTCTGCTGATCAGGTTGCTGTAGTACAGGCATCGCTTGGTGGCCGATTGAATGTCGTCGACAGTATCTTGTCGTCAAATCTTGAGATTAACCATGCTAACCAAAAGACCCGTTCTGATTTGGCCGAAATAGATTATGCTGAAGCGGTCACCATACTGATGAAGGAAGAATCAGCACTTGAAGCGGCCCAAGCCACTTTTGGGCGGGTGAGTCGATTGAGCTTGTTTGATTTTATTAGGTAGGATTAAAGCACACAAAAAAAGGCCAACAAATGTATTTGTTGGCCTTTTTTTGTGTTTATGGCGTTGGGGAGGTGGTGGCTCCGTTAGTGGCAGATGGAACGTAGGAACGAGCTCCAGCTCGCGATAAATGGCAAAGCCATTTCAAAAGGTTGGGGAAACCCATATATATTTGGCCGTTGGCCAAAATCGCGAGCTGGAGCTCGCTCCTACTTCGATAAAGAGAGCTGGTGCAGGTTCCCGACTTTAACAAAGGCTGGTGTCGGCCCCGGCTTCGATAAGTGGAGTGGCGGAGTTAATCACCAGCTTTGAAAAGTGGTGGTGGAGTCAATCACCAGCTTCGATAAGTGGTGGTGGAGTTAATCACCAGCTTCGAAAAGTTGGAGGGACCACCACCGGCTGGGGTCAATGCTTTTGATTACTGGCAAACTAATTTATTTTAGTTTGCCAGAAATCGAATGCTTTGACCCCCTTGCTAGCCTCCGTTCCTCCAGCCCAGAACAAAACCTCATATGTGAATTATTTGTTAATGGTTTTTGTGGTTTTAAAACCATTTAAAAAAATTCATTTTTTATTCAAAATAAAGCTAAAGTTTTCCCGCAACCGGCCGATAACTAAATACGAATAAATTCATAAACCTCCTCTTTTAGACCTTTCATCGTAAACTTCATACAAAACGGCAATTTTTGCCACTTCTCTCCTAAAGTTTCTGACTTCACGGCCGATATACTAGATAGCTTAATAAAAGCTTGTAGTCCAAATACCGGTTTTCAGGGTTTGGCATAAGTGATTAAGTGTTTGTGTTTGGTTTGACCATGATCGTTTCCGGGAGTTTTAAAAACACCGGCTTGCAAGGTTAGGCAGCACGATTGGGACTGATGTGATTAACGCGCGGATGATCTCTTTAAGGGCAGAACTTCGTTATAAGTGTTTCCACAGAATACTTTTAACAGGGCTCTTGATAACAAACCACTGGCCGGTATGACTAGAGCAGCCACGGTGAATTTTGTTATCAGCCATTGCAACTGCTTCCACAGAGCAGTGAATACGGGGCTTACAGAGGGGTTTGACACGGGTGAGGACGAGATGGATTGTAGTGTTACACCGAATGGGATTGCTTCCACAGGGCATCCCAGAAGGATCACTTGAGACATCAACTCTGTTCAAAGCATGAGTACCGGTCAAACTATACGGGTTGGCGATTAATCAAAGGTGCACGTTCGGCCGGCGGTTTTCAACCAATGAGTTGGTCACCATCGAAGGGTAAAACCTCAGTGTTAGTGTGATCAGTTGACCCATTAATGAACAAATGCAATGGAACGACAAGATTGATACGCGAGAGCATACTGGCGGCAAAAATTGCCACCAAGATTAAGGATGATTGTTAAGTAGACCGGGAGTGTCACGGTATAGCGTCGCAGTTTGCACAGGATAGGATTCTTGCTGCCTTTGGTTGGATTGCCAGGGTATACATCATGGATGAATGACAGTTTTGTCAGTGGATACAATTGGTTGGTTTTTCGGTTTAGGGCCCGATTGGCTAAATCAGTATCAACACGACTAGGATGGTTGCCATTTGCAGATAGTTGATTAAAGAGGGTTTGTAGAACACAGATATGACAGTCGTTTTGTCGACTTTGATACAGGGGCTTTGGAATTTGCCTGAAGGGAACACTCCTTTTAGGCGTCAACCAATAGCATGGGAGATTTAGCAATGGCTTTATTTGTCAACACCAATGTATCGAGCTTAAATGCTCAAAGACAACTGAGTAGTTCTGGCAGCGTATTAGACACCGCGTTTCAGAGATTATCATCAGGTTTACGTATCAACAGTGCCAAGGATGATGCGGCAGGGTTACTTATTTCAGACCGTTTGACTGGACAAATCAACGGCTTGACACAGGGTAACCGTAACGCAAATGACGGTATTTCATTGTCGCAAACCGCTGAGGGCGCGTTAGATGAAATGACCGGTATGTACCAGCGTGTCAGAACTTTGGCGTCACAAGCCGCTAATGGTTCTAATACCGACAGCGATCGTGCTGCACTGCAATTGGAATTGCGTGAGCTCGGTGAAGAGATCAATCGTATCGCACAAGATACTACCTTTGGTGGTACCAACCTGCTAGACGGTTCTTATAAAGCTGAGTTTCAGGTAGGTGCAGACTCCGGTCAGGTTATTAGTATGACTATGACAGGTGTTTCCAGCTTTGATGGATCAGTGGTCACCATGAACAGCTTTGCTGTAAGTGACGTGGCAGCTGTAGCATCTGATATTGCTGGTACAACAGCAGGACAGGCGATAGTTGCATTCGCCAATGCGTCTTCTTTGTCATTCACCTCGGTGGACAAAGCACAGTCAGTTTTGGCTGGGGTCGATGCTATGATAGGGACCATCGATGCTAAAAGGGCAGAGCTTGGTGCGTTGCAGAATCGTTTTTCATCTACGATTCGAAACCAAACTAATGTAATAGAAAACTTGTCAGCAGCTCGTTCACGTATTAAAGATGCTGATTTTGCCATAGAAACTGCTACCTTGACGAAAGCACAGATTCTACAGCAAGCCAGTTCTACTATATTAGCACAAGCTAACCAACGTCCTCAATCAGCGCTATCTCTATTAGGGTAGACATTTAGCTAATTGACGACTAAGACGCGACAGCCGTTGGATGAGAGCGGGTAAACAACAGGAGGCCTTGTTTGTTTATCACTGTTATCCGGTTAGTTAAATGGGTTTATTCGGGTAAACCTATTTAACCACTGTCAAATGTTCATTCTTTCCTTCCCCGCTCTCTTTACTAATAAGGAGTCGGAGTTCAATGTTCACCTTTCTCTTATAAGGAGTAGAAGACCATATATAAGGAGTAAAAGACCAAACGACAGAATTTTGACTATTCATAAGCGTCTATGCTTGTACACTGTAAGCAATGCATTAATCAAGCCAGCTTGATTAAAACAGACGTTATTTTAAAATATTTGATAAATAATTCAAAAACCTTCCTTTTCAGTGTTTATGCGCCTCTCAGCGTACTTAACCGCCATAAAACCACCTTAATTTTCGTGATCCTGATCATTTAAGCTAAAGTAAATTCGAATTCAGTCGATAAATATTTCAAGCAAGCATGATAAAACAAAATAAAAAACAGGCTGCTAGCCAATTCATCAAATCGTTGAAAAGGCTTGGAAAAATCCATAAAGCTAATTGTCAGGAGAAAGAAAATGGGCTTATTTGTTAACACTAATGTATCGAGTTTAAACGCACAACGTCAGTTATTGAAATCAGGTGACGACTTGGATCGGGCATTCCAAAGACTGTCTTCAGGTCTACGTATAAACAGTGCGAAAGACGATGCCGCAGGCTTGCAAATCACCGACCGATTGACTTCACAAATCCAGGGGTTGCAGCAAGGTAATCGTAACGCCAACGATGGTATTTCACTGGCGCAAACCGCTGAGGGCGCGTTGGACGAAATGACTAATATGTATCAACGAATTCGAACCCTGTCAGCCCAAGCTGCCAATGGTTCAAACACCGCAAGTGACCGTGCTGCACTGCAACTTGAAATGAGAGAGTTAGGTGAAGAATTAAACCGAGTGGCAAGCGATACCACCTTTGGTGGCACAAACTTGCTCAATGGTAGTTTTAAAGCAGAGTTTCAGGTCGGTGCAAATGCCAACCAAGTTATCAGCATGACGATGACAGGCGTAACCAGCTTTGACGGCTCAGTCGTCACCATGAACAGCTTTGCCGTTAGTGATATTGCCGCCGTAGCCTCTGATATTGCAGGCACAACAGCAGGACAAGCAATAGCCGCATTCGCCAACGCTTCATCATTGAGTTTTACGTCAGTTGATAAAGCCCAGTCTATCTTGGCCGGTGTTGATGCCATGATAGGGGTAATTGATGCTAAACGAGCGGAACTGGGTGCGATTCAAAACCGTTTCTCATCGACTATCCGAAATCAGACCAACATCGTAGAGAATCTTTCATCGGCAAGATCTCGTATGCGAGATGCAGATTTTGCCACCGAGACGGCAAACTTGCCCCGAGCTCAAATCTTACAACAGGCCAGTAGTACGATTTTGGCTCAGGCCAATCAGCGTCCACAATCTGCTTTGTCTCTGTTACAAGGTTAATAGCAAGGTTAATAGCACCAAGATTAAAGTAGTAGAACTAATGGTACAACACCATTAAAGGAAAAATGGCCAGGCAAGGCCCAGCAGATGTAACAGCACAGGTAACAGTACAAGTTAATGTTACCGTTATTGAAATAAATAGTGAGTCAGCAGGCACAACAATGCAAAACATGACAGCACATCACAATCGTCAGGTAACCTGGGTCGAAGACCACGGCTTGCCAATGCCCCAAAGGGCGGGGCGAGCTGTGTGGATGTCATCTGCAAAAGACAAGTCAGGCGAACAGTACCGCAAGGTCTACGCCCAAAAGTTAACCGCAGGAGAAATGGATAACCCCTTTGCCAGTTTAAGTGCAAGTGCGACTAATTTGGCCAGTGACAGCTTCAATGAGTGTCGGGCAACAGTATTAAGCAACACCCGTTTAAACCTTCTTTCTCTTGAGCAAATGCTCGTTGGCCGGGGAAACCCGGCCAGTTTTCCACCCTCTTCTAATATCAGGTGGGCAGGGATAAGAAAAACAGCTAAAACGCTAACGAATTTAAACCCAGACCCCACTCAACCAAGAACAGGGTTTGGCACTAACCGACTTTCTCTTGAGCAAATGCTCGTCGGCCGGGGCAACCCGGCCAATTTTCCCCCTTCTTTTAAGGTCGGGTGGGCA
>JABSOG010000607.1 GCA_013216025.1 Algicola sp.
CAACCGGGGCTAGGCCCCAAGCAACACACCATGCCTGAATACGCTTTTGTGGCGAATTATGGTTATCACCTTGATGCTGCAAAATTTGCTCAACTACTCAAAACACATTGCGTTGAAAAACTTGGCGTCACTCACCTGCTCGACCACGTCACCCATATAAATGGTGCAGTTGACGGCGATATCGAATCACTGACTACCAAAAACAACGGTAATATTGCCGCCGACCTGTTCATCGATTGCTCAGGCCTTACATCATTGCTCATCGGCAAACATTACCAAGTGCCTTTTGTTGACGCCAAACAAACATTATTCAACGACAGCGCACTAGTCGTTCAAGTACCTTACGATCAAGAAAATGCCCCTATCGCCTCGCATACCCGGTCAACTGCACAAAGTGCCGGTTGGATTTGGGACATTGGTTTGTCGTCTCGCCGAGGTGTCGGTTACGTTTATTCGAGCGCACACCAAAACGATAACGAAGCCGAACAAACCCTGCTTAACTACTTGTCACAATCGATAGGCGACAAGGCCACTTCATTGCCCATTCGAAAAATCCCGATAAACCCCGGCTATCGCAAAACCTTTTGGCATCACAATTGTGTTGCCGTCGGCTTGTCTGCCGGGTTTTTAGAACCACTCGAAGCATCGGCACTGGTGATGATTGAATTGGCGGCGAATCAAATCAGCGAACAACTGCCCGCTAACTGTCAGGTGATGGATATACTAGCCAAACGCTTTAACGACAAATTTGAATATCGCTGGCAGCGCATTATCGACTTTTTAAAACTGCATTACGTACTGAGCCAACGCACCGACTCAGACTATTGGCACGACAACCGCCAGTCGTCCACAGTGCCAGACAGCCTGCAAACCTTGTTGTCTTTATGGCGTTATCAAAGCCCATGGCATCATGATTTCAGCCAAACCGATGAAATATTCTCGTCGGCCAGCTATCAATATGTATTATATGGCATGGGGTTTAAAACCGAATCTTCAGGCAGTGCTCCTGCCGATGAACGAGAAAAGGCAAGACAGTGTTTTGCCCAAAACACTCAACTAGCCCAAAAGTGGCTTAAAGCGATGCCATCGAACCGCGAATTAATCAATAATATCAAACGTTTCGGCATGCCTGCGCAGCGCTAGAACTAGGAGAGAAGATGACCAATCATGTCGTATTAGACAACATCAGCCACAAAGACTTAAAAGTGATCACCACCCGCAGCGAAGCGTATGGTGATGGGGTCAATTTCACCACGGTGATGCCAAGCGAATTGCGCCAGTTACAAAGTGATTTCCCATTATTTTTGCGTAAAACCCCAGATTCACAAAGCTGGGAAATCATCGCCTTGTTAGGTTTAGAGCAAAACGAAAACCTGTTTTTAGGCGAAAGCGGCTGGCAAGCGGGTTATTTACCATTAACCCTCGAACGCCAGCCCTTTTTGATTGGTTTAGACAACGACGACAATCCCATGGTCCACATTGATATGGACAGCCCTCGTATCAGTGAGGGTGATGGTGAATTGATATTTTTAGCACAAGGCGGCAACAGCCCTTATTTACAACGCATAAGCTCAGTATTAAAAGCCATTCATGAAGGCCATGAGCACACCGGGGCATTCACCAAAACACTCGACAATCTGGGATTAATCGAACCAGTCGCTTTAACGGTAGAACTAAACAATGGCGAAAAACTCACCCTCGAAGGATTACACACCATAAACGAAGAAAAAGTTGCCGCACTACAAGGCACACCGTTAAACGACTTTCACGCTCAAAGTTATTTGCAACTGACTCACATGATGATGGCGTCTATCAATAATATGTCGACTTTGATAGCCAAAAAGAATGCGAAGGCGAGCTAAGTGCAAATAAGAGAAGTCACCGATTGCACGATTGAAAACTTGAATGAGTATATCAGCCAAGCGCACGAACCTATGGTACTGCGAGGATTAGTAGCAGACTGGCCGCTGGTTATCGAAGCCAAAAAATCGGCAGATGCAGGTGAACAGTACCTGCGACAGTATCTGCGACAAGACACCAAAGTAACTGCTTATTTAGCGGCAGCAGAAGCGCAAGGCCGACTCTTTTACAACGATGATATGAGCGGTTTCAATTTCGAACGCCAACGCACTACGCTAGGCAGCATTTTAGACCGAATGAAACAGCACCGTGATGATGAAACGCCCCCAACATTTTACGTCGGTTCAACGGCGGTCGAACACTGTTTGCCCGGGTTAAAGGCTGCCAATGATCTGCCACTTGAGCAACTCAACCCAATAAACAACATCTGGATAGGCAATCAATTAAGCGTTGCCGCCCACTTCGACGGATTGAATAATGTGGCTTGCATTGGCGCCGGACGAAGAAAATTTACTTTGTTTCCACCAGACCAAATAGACAGCCTCTATATCGGCCCACTCGATTTCACCCCATCGGGTCAAGCCATTAGCCTGGTTGACTTCGCCCAGCCTGACTTTGCCAAATACCCACGCTTCAAGCAGGCATTGGCCCACGCCCAAATGGCAGAACTCGGCCCCGGCGACGCTGTATATATCCCCGCCATGTGGTGGCACCACATTCAAAGTCTCGACAGTTTTAACGTATTAATCAATTACTGGTGGTCTGATGTACCAGCGTATATAGGCTCAGCAATGGACGTGCTGAACCACGCCCTACTCGGCATACGTGACCTGCCACCCGAGCAACGCACGGCATGGCAACAACTGTTTGACCACTATGTATTCAACCCCAATGAAAAGACCCATGCGCATATTCCTGAGCAAAAGCGGGGGATATTAGACACGCACAATGAAACCTCGGCAAGACGATTGAGGAGTCAGTTGTTGAATAGGCTTAATCGGTAGTTGTTTGTTGGGGATGGTACGCGAGGCTGTACCCTACTTTTCTTTTTTAGTTCTCGGCAAGAATATGCCTTTGATACAATCAGGATTTAACACCGCTATTTGAATATGGTTTTGACTCTTAAAACCTGCATTTGGATAAAGTGCTTCGCCCTCCCAAAATGCAGCGCGGACGGTGTCGAAGGTTTTCCCGTTTCTTGCAGCAAGTCTATGTGCCCATCTAATCACAGCACAATCCAGTTTTCTTTTTTTAAAATCAAAATCCCTTGCGGTAAAGCCCGTATTAGCAGGCATCAGTTTGTTTTTGGCTTCAAGCGTTTTTTTTAAGTCTTGGTAGGCACACTGTAAAAAATCGAGGTTATCTTGCTGGAGTAAATCAAGACAGTGACCTAAGTCTATTGCAGCCCCCAACACAAAAGGCTTTTTGATTTTGCTGTCCTTTCTTTGGCTGTCCTCAAGTGCATATTTTTTTGCTCTGGAAAGATTATTTTCCCAAAAATAAGTGCCCTTCCCCAACCAGTCAAAGTGGTTGTCGCTTTGCTTAAAGTCACAATTATTGTTTAAAATTTGATAGGCCGCATCTTCATCAATGCCGTGAAAGCCGTAAATAAAGGAAGGTTTAGCTGAATACATTAAAATTGAACCGGAGTTCCTGCTTGCTTATCTTTGGCAACCGCTTCGCTTGAATAGAATTCCTCAGAGCAATAGCCGTCACTATCTATAATATTGGCCTTACGGAGCATTGCTGCTGATTCAGCAGGCGTACGCGTTTTAGCGTCTTCTTTTACTTTTTCGATTAATTCAGTAATAGTCATTGGCCTAACCCTTCATTAATTCATGGGTGGATATCATAATAACGATTCTATCCCTATAGAATCTATTAAACAACGATAAATAAAATACTATTATACAAAAAACAACCGGTTTATTCTTACATTTGGCTGATGTTCCTGGTTGTCAATGTAGCCATTTCAGGAGTTATTTAGATTAGCCGACTTGCTTACTTTGCCTTTTGTCGCTAGTTTTTTAGGGGTTTGATGATCAACACATGAGCCGTTTGTCTCAAAGCATCTAGCGACAGTGATTTGGCCATACCACCCACTAGAGCTTGCAAACCACTATCCATATATTCACGAAATTTATCATTGTTTCGCATATTTGCCATTGCCTCGGCCTGTTGTTTCTTTGTTATGCCAGTTAACCCGGCAAAACTACGGCGCAGCGACTCAAGATTAGCTTCGGTTGGGTTGTTGAAGTCTCTGTTGACCCCGGCAGTATACTTGACCAAATCAAGCCGCTTACCAATCAAACCAATAGTATGATTCAGTGCGGTTTGATTGTCTATTCCGCCGCGCCTATCCACTTCAGCCCCCAACTCAAGTAACTTAGCAACAACAGCAGGTCGACCACTGTAAACCGAACATATCAATGGCAACAACTTCCTTTTGGTTGATCGCATATTAATGATTTCAGACTGATGTTCATGCGCAGATACCATCTTAAAACAGCGGTCATTCAATAATGTACCCGGTATCAAAGTATTCATGGCTTGAACAGCCATCAAAATCGGCGTTTCACCAGAATGTGAATGCACATTGACAGTAGCGCCCTCGGCCAATAGCTTTTCTACAACATCAAGTTGTTCCCGCTCAGAAAACCACACCAATTGTGGTGTTATTTTGGTCCTGACATCACCAATTTTTATTTTTCTATTCGGATTTTTGTAATCAGGTTTGATTTTGTCGAAATCAACAGACAAAAATGGCCCTAAACAATCTTGGGCTTGCGGATAGTCACAGCCAACAAACCAACTGTTTGGCGCAAACATCTGTTTGAAATTTGCTTTAAAAGCATCAACTTCCCAATCCTCAACCACATTTGTACGAGCGCGCGATTTATGATTATTGATTTTGCTATCATCTTCTAGCGTGGGAGCCACAAACCAGTCAAACACAATGGCCTGATTTTTTAACCGCTTTAGAAAAGGTTTGTCTTCCATCATTGCCGCGACAACAAGAGCCTGCAAGATAATATCTTTTTGTCTCTCACCGGCAGTATATAGGCATTGTTCGAACGCTTTTTTATATAACACCAAGGCTTGTGCTAAGTCACCGGCAAAAACGAACCATTTTGCTTCAAGCCAGTTTGCGTGATAACTGACGAGCCCATCAGGATCTAGTTTTACTAACATCCCTCTCATTTCATTCAGCTGTTCTCTTGTTTCCCGTTGAGCAGTTATTGGTTTTTCATGATATAAGGCTAACGAGTCGGTCAACACAGTTGCAATGCCACCCAGTTCGTCATATTTTTTGTTGTACTCATTCTTGGCCAAGGATAATTCAGTGCCAACATCGTATATCTCTTCATTCGACCATAAAAATCGGTTGGTCATTTCAACAGCCCCCATCCCGGCCTCAGTCTTTTTACACCACTGCACAGCACGGGCAATCAAAAACAAACACTGTATTTTTTGGGTCATGGCACGATCTATC
>JABSOG010000608.1 GCA_013216025.1 Algicola sp.
TGTTTTGTCTTTATTAGTTTTTCCAAGTTTGTTTAGGTTTACTGCAACAAGCGTGGGGGTTGAAATATTGAAAAAAGCGGTATTATTCGAAGCTGTGACTTGGCCCGTTGGAACCTGGTGTTTTAAGAATGAGTTATAGGGAATGAGAGGCAAAAACCCTGACACAAACCCTTCGACGGTCGCATTATACAATTGCGGATTAACATAGTCCCAAGGGCTTGAAGAATTATCACAGGACTCACGTTGCCAACGACATTTTGGCAAGCCATATTTCTTGCCTTTACTAATTGTTAATGCGCTTAGTTTTTGTGTGCCTATTGATGTCGAGATTGGGCCTTGGTTCAACTCATACGATACCAAAAAATGTTTCGTTGCTTCGTAATTTAGAAGACTCGAAGACTTGGTATTGTAACTGGCAAATACCTCAAACTCCGTCGACTCCCATGTGTGCAACCACCCAATTCGTGCGTTTATCAGGCTTTTTGTCATTGGCGTAGTTGCTTTGCTTAACATTGCTTTTAAAAACCCAACTGCGTTATCCTTTTGCTTATATTTTGCACCTTGAAAAGTGTCCCAAAAACATGTTTCTGTTGCATATAGGAGACTCTGACCCGCCGGCAAATTATAAACACCTTGTGTTGCCGTAGGGCATTTTGATTCCTGTGCGGCAACAGCAATAGAAGAAACCAACAATAGACTAATAATAGTCAAAATTTTAGATAAAATTTTCAAAATAATTCCTCTTTAATTGAGATTAAATTTTAACATTAGCAGCTATTTCCTAAATTCACAGGGCTGGATATTCTTTTATCCCTGCTGTAGTGCCTCATGCTGTTGACTGGTTTGTGGTTGGCCATTAACATTATACTCGCTTGGCAAAGGGAGGTTTTCCGTATATTTTTGCGGTCGTTTTTCGACCAATGTTACTTTAATATTAATTTATGAGGCAACCATGCCAAATATCACCGATATAAATTTTCCGTGAAACAAAAATTTCCCATTTAATTTTGCTCAGCTACCTACCAACAATTACCGTCACGCCAAATATAATTCAATTCATTGATTTTAAAAGGAAATGGCAATTAAGGTAGGTTAAAGTCCAATAATCAAAATCAACGTAAAACAACTTTTTCGCCCTCATAACCCGAAGGGTCGTAGGTTCAAATCCTGCTCCCGCAACCATTTCTTTAGTAGATTCAATAGATTACATGTGGAACGATCATTTATGGTTGCCTTTGTTGTACTGTAATTCGTGATTCCGGATGTTCTCTTTATTTACCAATCAACGTACTAAGTAACTGTTTAATAGTGTTTTCATCAGTCAAAGCCCCTATACGTCTTTTATAATCCTTTTAATTAGCAAACAGTCTACCGACCCATCCCTCTATCAGAAATTGGCTAATTGCTATTCAAGTCGATTAGAATGCTTTCTAGCCGCCCTACTGGGCAGTAAAGCCGTGACTGATTTAAAGTCGGTATGTTTGGTTTGATTAAAAATGGATTGGTAGAAGGTGTGATCAACGGTTTCATCAGCAAAATGACACCCCAAGCCAAGGTTTATTATAAACAATACGGCGAGAAAATCTGGCACCACAGTTTTAGCACCGGCTCCTTCAGCAAAAAACTCATTAGTGCTGCTGCACAAAAAGAAAAGCCCAATGAAGATTACCTGATAGGCTTGGTATGCAACCTCGGCGACATGATCATCTACCAGTTGATGACCGATGCATTTGCCGTGGTTCATCCCGATAGCCAACCCGACTCTTGGGCATTTAAAAACCTGATGATCACCCACTCACGAATGCTAACCTGCCAAATGGCAAAATACTTTAACTTCCCCGAAGACATTATTAAAGCGTTGATAGTCCAAACCAAACTGACCAAAAGCGCGATGGTTCGAAAAGTATCCGGTAGCCTGTTAGGTGTTTGAGGCAAACTTGCTAAGCGAACTGGAGTTTAGATATCTCGACAAGCAATTTGACGCAGAAGAGTTGATGCAAATCGGCCAAGAGGTTTTGCACAGTGAAGAGGCGTTGGCTTATTTAGAGGAGGTTTTAGAAGCCCGTTAAATTAGTCAATACGGCGCTTTTGATTCACAGCGGGGTGCCACATTGGAACACGCACTAAACACAATAGGTGAAATTCACTATTTCACCGCTATCGACGTCAAATTTCACTAAAATTTCACAAAACAATCAAGTTTTAAGCACCTAATCAGCCAATAATCCATCCAGTTGAAATATGGCCCCAATGATAACAGGGCGTATAAATAACAATTAATAAATCTTAAAACCTTTGGAAGCAACTTGATGAAAAAAACGACTTTACTCGGCGCCGTAGCTTTAGCGTTGCTGGCAACTAACAGTATGAATGCAAATGCCTATGTACAACCCGATCAACCAGGACAAGGTACTTGGGTATACGCTTATGAGCTTGCAGATATGTCAGACGTGGTTAATGCTGGTGAAACCGGTACTTATCCCAACAATCATGGCGTTTACGTTTGTGCCGATTATTACAGTTTATTTAGCATCTATCCCGGAAGTTATATAAACGGCTACTGCTACTCTACTTTTAATTCAAAGGCATGGAGCGACCCTTATCATCATTGGGTATTAGAACAGCCTGAAGATCCCGCTTTAAAATATAGCTGGACCACGTTTACTGGCTGGCTACCTAATAATTCAGTGATTGGTGGCCACGAATACGGTAGCGTTCAATACTCTTTTATTTGCCGAGCACAATATTACAACGATTGGGTCATAGGCAAGTACATCCCTAACCATGGTTGTTATCTGCCTTATGAAAGTAAAGAGCACCTGTACAAAACCAATTTCGATGTGCTTGTTCAACCATCAACCTATGCAGGAGTGCCACCGACACCTGCACCCGGCCCAGTTTTAGACGGTCCTACGGATACTGGCGATATTATGCATTAATAAAACGTCTGGTATTGCAGGATACTCGCCTAAATTAGCGGATATCCTGATTGATGTGCCAAACCTATATATTTAAAGGCGGGCTCAATCGCGTATAAACCGGTGTTGCAATGCCGAAGGTCGTAATAATGATCAACGATCACAAAAAACGCGACTTGAACTTCCCTGTTCAAAACCGCTGACAAATACAGGGATGTATTCTGTCAGGATATCCATACTAACGATTCAAAGTAACCCTGTCAGACGTCCAGTCAATACCGTTGAGTTTATCGGCAACACCCAGCACGTCAGGTTTGAGCATCAGACTGAAGTGTTCACCTTCGACTACCGATACGGATAAATTGGTCACCAGCTTATCCCAGCCATGAGGCTGATAACCTTGACTATCTTTTGCTTTTAACAAACTGACCTTGCCGCCATATTTAGCGGGTTTATAACCAGTCAATGCCCGGCTGTTTTCCCGCAAAACTTCAAAGCGTTTGGTTAACGACTCAAAGCTAAACGTTGATGGAAACACTTGTTGTTCTTTGCCCAACTGCAACGCCAACGTCAATAATTCGGTTAAAGGTTGGTTAAACGTGTCTTCCGGCACGTGTCCATAAGAAATACCCAATTCATTGAGCATGATATTGAGGATTTGAAGATTTAAATCCTCTGCTGATAAGCTTGTGTCAGCTGCATTTGCCGCTGGATTGTAACTGTCTATCATAATCAGGTCTATATTGGCTGCTTGATTAAGCTGCTGGGCCATCTCATAGGCAACCACCCCGCCCATCGACCAACCCACCAGACGACAAGGCACTTGTTGCTCATTGTGATTAAAGATCAACTCGTTGTACTGCCCGGCCACCGCCTCGATGCTCAATTCACTGGCATTTGTCCTGTGTATGCCATAAATACTGCCGCTGTAATTCAATTGATTAACCAGTGTGATATAACAAGCCACTTGTCCCCCTACAGGGTGGATAAAGTACAACGGCGGCAATTGGCTGTCTCCTTGCTTTAACAGCACAACGTTGGCTTCAGATGAGTGGTTATCAGCTTCAATAACTTCGGTTATGGTTAAATCATCAGCGGTTGAATTGAGCAATCGGTCAACCAACTTGGCCTGCTGTTCAATGGTACTGTGGTTATACAATTCATGGACCGGGAATTTTATTGAGTAATCAAACTCCATTTGCGCATTTAATCTGATCAACAATAAAGAATGTCCGCCCAAATCGAAGAAATTGGCCTGTACACTGACTTTTTCCGGCGCCTGTTTTAACAAATCAGCCCAAATCTGTACCAGTGTGTTTTCGGTCTTTGTTTGAGCTGCACTATATTTGTTTTGTAATAAATCAATATCCGGTAATGGCAATTGTTGCTGGTCAATTTTGCCGTTTGCTGTCAATGGCCAATCTTCAATGACAACCAGTGCCGAGGGGATCATGTATTCTGGTAAAACTTGCTGTAAATGCTGGCGAATAGACGCCAACGGATCAAGATCAGCCTGTGCAACCAGCTGTATATAAGCGACCAGGCGTTTTTGTTTATCCTCATCTTCTATGGCGCACACCAGGTTGCTCTTAACCTCGTGACATTGCGATATTTGATGCTCAATTTCGCCCATTACAATACGAAAACCCCGTATTTTAACTTGATCATCAGTCCGTCCGATAAACTCAAAGTTATCATCAGCTAAAACTCGAACCAAATCACCTGTTTTGTATAACCGCGGCGAAGCATCAATGTTATACGGGTTTGTCACAAAGCTGTCTTGAGTCATTTGTGTTTGATTCAAATAACCGGTGGCAACACCTTCACCACCAATATATAACTCGCCAACAACGCCTTTAGGCACCATTTTCTGATGTTGATCCAGCACAATCAAGCTGCTGTTTTTAGTCGACATACCAATAGGGACTGAGTTTAACCCGGGGTCATAATCACTGACATCAAAGCAGCTGGCAATCACAGTTGCCTCTGTCGGTCCATAGGTATTGAGCAGCTGAATGTTTTTTGGTGCCCGTTGTTGCCACATCGTCAGGTGTGACGCCGACATAGCTTCACCACCGGTGATGATTAATCGCAACGAGTGTGGTTTGCCAACAGCCGATAATTGCGGATCAACACACAATTGATGCCACAATGCTGTTGGTAATGATGCAACAGAGATTTGATACTTATCCAACGAATCCCAAAATTGGCCGCATGACAACACTTTTTCAGCCGTTGGTATCACTAAAGTCCCGCCACTAAACAGCGACACGGTGAGTTCTTCAATAAAAATATCAAAAGAAATGGATGATAACTGCAATATTCGCTCATCTGAGCTCAACCCATAGAGCTGTGTAATGGCCTGGTGATACGACAGCCAATTATGATGATTGACCATAACGCCTTTGGGTTGCCCGGTTGAGCC
>JABSOG010000060.1 GCA_013216025.1 Algicola sp.
AGTGTATTAAGAGGGCTGTTGTCTAGTGATAGTTACCGTCAGGGTTTGATGGCGACTATCTCTGATGCTAATGCTGATACAGACAGCGACGGCATAATTGATGGTATTGAATTTGTGGATGGTACCGACCCTAATACAAGAGATAACGATATAGACAATGTAAACCACCTTTTTGTCAAACAGGTGTTGCGCGATATGCTGGGCGAATACTGGTCTTACCCTCAAATCAACGCCGCTTTGACTACCCTACAAAATAGCTCAAGCAAAGCGGCGATGCTGCTGCAGTATCTCAATGAGCCGCGTTTTAAAACGGCTCGTGGGGCCATTATCCGCTTGTATATCGGCTTTTTTCAACGGCGGACTGACCATGCTGGATTGATGTATTGGATAGACCGCAATGAAACAGACATGAGCTTGATTGATATTGCTCGGGTTTTTTCTGCCAGCAGTGAATTTCAAACGCTTTATGGCACGCTTGAAGATGGAGCCTTTGTCGACCTAGTTTATCAAAATGTACTAGGGCGCCCAGCCGACAGTGATGGACGTGATCATTGGCTCAGTCAATTGACCGCTGGTGCCGAACGAGGTTATGTCATGGCTGCCTTTAGTGAGTCGCCAGAGAATCAGGCCAGACATGTCAATAACGTCATACCAACGCTGTTGTATAGCTTATTGTTGCAAAGGGGTATCACTCATGATGAGTTTGTCGCCCGATTCGCTGAGTTAAATAGCGGTGCCACTGCCGAGGCGATGATAGAGGCGATTCTTAATAGCAATGAATATCGTGGTCGGTTTTATTGACCTTTAAGATGCGAAAGGGGCTGGAGGAACGTAGGCTGGGTAAGGGGCTTATTTTGCTCTGTCTCCTGTTGCCTAGCCTCCGTTCCTCCGGCCCCTGAGGATTAAAACCGATACTCCCAACTCGCCCTAAAGCTCGCCTTGGTATCACTCGCACCAAGGATATCTATTTTGCTGTGGTACAAACTCCCCTGCAAATTCAACAACCCCTTCATCAGCGGCAAACGGTATCCGCCTTCAACCTGCACTCTGTCTTGTGCATACGCTGATATTGGATGCGGGCCAGACCAATGGTTTTGATTGTCTTTGTTTAACTTCATCAGCTTTAATTTACTGTACCAACTGGTGCCGCCAACCTGTGCGGCACTCAAACCAAATGTCAGCACTTGTGCATCACTGTCATAAGTACTGCCCATTGAGCGGCCATAACGGCGATACCCTTCGGTATACAAATGGTGTTCGTAGGCGCAGTTGCCCGAGGTTGCATCGTCATTACAGTTGACAAATGTATCGCTGAATTCGGCGTAAAGATGGTAAATATTGTCGATACTGCCAAAAGAGGTTTCGAGCCCTAATTGATACATTACGTGTGATGGTGTGCCGCCCGATTCATCTTCGCCAATGAGTTCGCCATAAAAACCAAAGTCACGGCCAAACAGATGGTGAGCCCAATGAAAATCCATGCCAGCCAATTGATTACCGGGTTCTTCGGCGGCTGAAACCTCAGCATCGATACCTGCGTTGTCGCTGCCTGCCAACAAATCGATAAACGTCGAAAAACCATTCGGACGGTTTGCGCCGCCCCATTGTGCGGTGCGGGTAAAACCGATTTCAAGTGCATTGGTGGGTTTGAAATTCACCCGGGCACCCCAAGTGCGAATATTTTGCATTGTGTTGCTGTGTTCTTGCATACCAAAATAAGTGGTCATGCTGATTGGGCCCAGCCAATTGAGCACCGGCAAGTCGATTGGCTCACTCAGATGGCGGGTAAACCGCACCGCAGGAAACGCAACGGCATTGTTACTCATGGTCAGTACACTGTCGTTACCCGGTCCCCACCACTGCGAGACTTGGTCGGCACTGATCACCCAATTGCCAAAAAATGTCGCCAGATAGCTGCCTTCAAAACTGCGTTTTTTGTTGTTGTAGGCATCCTGTGTGAAATGAACGCTGCTTTTGAACGCCCAATTGTCGCTGATGATCTCGTTAAACAGATTAACCTCACCCTTGGCCGAATGACGCTCGCCAAACGACTGAAAGTCATTGGTTCTTGATGCGGCTTTGAGCTTTACCCCGGTAGTGCGTTTGCGCTGACCGTGTTTTAGCGCGTGTTCAACATGTTTAAGGGCAAATTTTAAATGTTCTGGGATAATGCCGTTGTGAGCGGCCTTTAAATCGGCGGCGATGCTCTTGTACATTAATGGATAAGTATTGACTGGGGCTTTGATGATGCCGCCGTTGGCTAGTGCTGTGATACTGTGTTTTAGATACGCGTCTTGGGTATCAATCCAGGGAGACGCGGCAACAAAGGTAGAGGTAGACAGGCCAACAGCAAAAGCGATGGCCGTGAGCTTTGGGCGTTGGTAGGTCATGGAAAGAATTTTTCTTTTAGGGCGCTTGCGACAAAATCAGGAACGAATTGGGAGACATCCCCCCTGTGCAGTGAGACTTCTTTCACTATGGTCGACGAGATAAATGAATTGGACTCACAGGGGGTCAAAAATACACTTTCAAGTTCAGGGTTGAGGCGGCGGTTCATATTGGCCAATTGAAACTCATACTCAAAATCCGAAATGGCGCGTAATCCTCTAAGCAGAATTTTCGCGTCTTGCTCTTTGGCCAGTTCGGCTAATAATCCTGAAAAACCGAGCACGGAGGCATTTTTGACACTTTTTGTCGCTCTTATAGCCAGTTCAACTCGCTCTTCAAGCGAAAATAACGGGGTCTTGTTGGGGTTAAAAGCGATGGCTACCACCACTTCATCAAACATATCACCTGCTCGCCTGACCAAATCAATATGGCCGTTGGTGATGGGATCAAAAGTACCGGGATAGATTGCTTTGGTTTTCATAAAAATCACGCAAATTGGAGTTTGAGGTAGTTTACCTATGGCGGCTGTCGATTACTACCAATTACGCTGATACAGCGACTTTTGCTCCTTCTGTGCGGCTAAGCCCTAGGCTTAATCGTTACAAAAACTGCGGGCTGGGTTATAATCATCAGATAAAAATAAAAATAGCGGCGATATAACCAAATGGTATAATATATGCTTTCTATGAATAAGTGCATAAGTGAATAAAGGGATTCAGGTAAAACTGTGAGAACACGAGACAGAATCATCCAAGCCAGCATCGAATTGTTTAACGAACATGGCGAGCGGCAGATCACCACTAACCACATCGCGGCACATCTTGGGATCAGTCCCGGCAACCTTTATTACCACTTTCGCAATAAAAACGACATCATCCAAAACATCTTCAGCGAATACAAGCAGCAGCTTGAAAAATGCTTTGTGCCCCAAGAGCATAGCCACGATGCCATTTCGATGTTGCGTCATTCACTCGACAGTATTTTTGAACTGATGTGGCGCTTTAACTTTTTTTACGCCAATTTGCCCGACATCCTCTCTCGCGACGAAAAACTGCGAGTGGCTTACCGTGAAGTTCAAGTAGACCAATTTAAGCGCATGATAGCCTCGGTCGCCGAACTCAAAAGCAACGGTGTATTAAACATTGAAGATGAAGATATTTCAGATTTGGTTAACGGCATCAAAGTCACGGTGATCTTCTGGGTCAGTTATGTTAAAACCCAGAACCCCAACACCAAAATCGAAAAATCAATGGTGTACCAAGGGGTGATGACGGTATTGGCGATGCTTAAACCTTATTTGAACGATGCCGACAAGGCCGGGTTTAAAGCGCTGAGGGAACACTACGAATCTTTGGCTGAGTAAAGTAGGAGCGAGCTCCAGCTCGCGATTTGTGCCCAAGGCACAATATGTCTGAAATGGCTGCGCCATTTATCGCGAGCCGGAGCTCGCTCCTACATTGCTATGTGTAAATAACCAACATATATGCAGTAACAAAAGGCTTTTGTATCGACTTTCGTTTGAAGCTTTTAACCTTTTAACCTTTTAAGGGCGTAGCCTCTTTAATTTGCACAGCCAGCTCGTCGGTTTCGAACACCCGCTTAACCATCGCATCAATATGGCCGTCGACCGGCTCATTGAGCATGTTTTGCCAGCCGTTGGGGATGCAATAGACGGTGGCGATGAAATTCAAAAAGTTCAGTCGCAACGTTTCGTTGCACTGCCATTCACTCAAGCTCGACAACACCTCAAAAAACGCCGTTTCGTTGTCTGCGTGCAGCACTAGTTGTTCTATGTTGTAACAAGCATTGCCCAGCGTAATGACCTTTTTGCCCAGCAACAACGATTCTAAACCGACCGTAGAGTTGATGGTGATCACCGCTTCGGCGTTTTCAATCAGTTCTTGGGTATTGTTTTCGTTGGCGAACAAACAGCATTCATCCAAATCATACAAATCATTAAAATTGCCCGGCCATGACGGGTGTTCTTTGAACACCAAATGGGGGATGTCAGTGCGGCCTTGTTCGCGCAGCTTTTTGTGGGCGTCACGGACCAAATGATACATTTGTTCCATCGAGTGAACCCAAGGCGAGTGGATCACAATTTGGCTGTCGGCAGGCACTTGAAACGGAATGAAAATATAACGCTCGGGCAACGATTTGAGTTTTTGCCCAGTGATTTCACGTTTTTTGTGCGGGTCACGGGTCACCAGTTGGGTCGGTAAATTATTGCTTTGCTTTGCGTGGGGCAGATTCAAATAGAAAGCTGGCGAGCGTGGTAGGCAATTGTGAGCGTTAACCCCGGCATAATCGGCGGTGGTGGTGTTGGGCAATAGCCCATTTTCGAAGAACAATATGCGTTTTTTGGCAAATTCGGCCGCTTTAACCATCGTTAAATACGGCTGTTTTTGGCCGTTCCAAATCGCTACGGTTTCACAATCGAGTTTCGAAAAAATGGCATAATAGTGATAAAATCGTGAGCGTTCGGTGACATAGGCAAAAAAGCAGTAAACTTTCCACAACAACGGATATTTGCTCAACATCGGATAGTTTATTTTTTGTCTGCGCAGGTGAGAATCAAGCAGCTCATGCTCATTGACCGGGGCTTTTTTAAAAGCGCCGAGCAATAAAGCCAGTGTTGGGTAAACGGGAAAAATCACCTTGGATGAGTCTTTTATCCGATCTGAAATGAGGCGGTAATAGCGGTAACGCTTGGAGGAATTGGCAACAAACACAATTTTTTTCATGACGACTTATTTTACCAATAATTTAGATATTTCAGACTGTAAACGCGCTAACGCGCCACGATTTTCTTCAACCACAACAAAACCATTGTTTCCCAATGTTTCCCTAGCACCTTTATCCTGCAACAAGTGTATCACTGAATTTGCCAGAGTTTGCGGGTCCGGAGTAATTATTACCGCCTTTTGTTGCTCAAGCAGGGCATAAATTGCTTTAAAATTAAAAACATGGGGACCACTGAGCACGGGTACCGACAGCGCTGCGGGTTCTAATGGATTGTGTCCACCACGCTCAACCAAAGAGCCGCCAACAAACGCGACATCGCTAATGCCCCAAAACAGCATTAGTTCGCCCATGGTATCGCCTAACACCACTTGAGTGGCGTCGGTTGGTGCGATATTGTCGCTACGTTTGATGATGCTCAACTTGGCGGTTTCAACCAGCTTGGCGACTTGCTCGAATCGTTCAGGGTGTCTGGGCACCAATACCAGCAAGGTATTGGGTATTGTCGTCAGTATCTGCTTAAATGCCTGCAAGATCAGCTCATCTTCACCTTGATGGGTGCTGCCCACCACCCAAATCGGTCGATTTGCTGCCCCTTCCCCTGCCCACAGCGCTTTTAGCGCCTGACTTTTTTCAATCAAATCGGCATCAATATTCATATCAAACTTGATACTGCCAGTGACGGTCAGCTTGTGTTGTTCAAGCCCTAATTGAATGAAACGCTCGCCATCTTGTTGATGATGAGCGGCAATCAGGTCGACATCTTTCATCATTTTGCGACTAAGACGGGTTATTTTGCGATAACCATCAGCTGATTTTTGTGACAAGCGGGCATTAGCTAAAATTGTTTTACAGTCATATTGGCGGGCGTAATGCAGCAAGTTGGGCCATAACTCGGTTTCTATGATCACCAGTAATTGCGGTTTCACTTTGGCAAAAAAACGCTTAATGGCACCGGGCGTATCAAAGGGCAGGTAAACATGAAAAACACTGTCGCCAAAAGCCGCTTTAACTCGCTCAGAACCTGTTGGTGTGGTTGTGGTGACGGTGATGTTAAGCTCAGGGAATTGCTCAAAGGTATTTTTGATGAGTGGAATGGCCGCCAAGGTTTCGCCGACCGACACGCAGTGAAAACAAATGCCGTTTTCAATGTTGGCGGGGGCGTTGAAAAAACCCAGCCGTTCGGTCCAGCGCTTGCGGTAATCAGGAGATTGCCGCCCTTTGAGCCACAAACGTAAAAACAGCAACGGCAGCAGCAGATAAATAACGGCGCTAAAGAGGATGCGGCTCATCTGATTAAGCTGTGTTTGCAATTGTCGTTGCAGTTATAAATGTCGTTATTGCCAATGTTCGGCAACCCAAGGGGTAGGCAATACCTTGCGGTACCACTTGCCGCTGCGCCCAACAATGGCATCTGGCGGATTGGGGTTGCCATGAAAAATCACAATTTTGGTGCCCGCTGGCTTTTCTGGAATTTTAAACCACGCTGCCAAACCCCGGTGAATACAATTGTATTTAAAGCTCTGACACCACCCGTCAGGCCAGTAGGTCAACTTGTCTTTTGAGGCGACATACTGAGACAGATATTCCTGTTCGTTTCGCACTTCTTTGCGCACTGATTCGTGATTTTTACGGAAGTTTTCCAGAATATCCGGATGTTTGTTCACCGTGAAGCGATACACCGAAGAGTTGCCCGTCACGTCTTTTTTGACCCAATCTTTGATGATAGGGAACTCGGCATCATGATCGAAAAAGCAATCAATGTTGTCGACAACAACCACATCAAGGTCAAGAAACAGCGCTTGGCCTTCAAGATCGTATAAAGGGGCAGTAAATGTCACCAACTTATCCCAACCCCGTTCAGGACCGTTGGGAATATCCAGCTTCGGAATGGGGAAAGACTCAATACCTTCAGAGAACCCTTTGCTGTCGTCAGTCAGGCAGACAAAACGAAAAGGGCGTTTCATATGGCGTTTAACCATCGAATAAAGGGTATTGACGTAATCGGGGCCATATTTGGTGCCCCATTTCATGCAGATGACATTGGCTGTTTGCATTGATTTTCCCGCTATTTACAGAGTCTGGGCAATTCTGCCAAAAAAACCGCCACAATGCTAGCAAGCGATGCTGCGAAAGTTTCAAATGGTTTACCTAGGGTGCGCCGTAATGCCATTAAGCTAAGGCCAAATATCGAAGCGTTGTCTAACGTAGCGTGCATTCCATGCACGAAAAAACCATGAGGCGAAGTACAAGTCGTGCATAAAACGCACGATCAACGGGATATCATTGTTCCCTTAATGGCGTTCTGGCTCACCCTACGGTAGATTAAAAGGCTTTTACCAAAGTCGTCTATCTTATTGTTTTTACAGGATGTTTGTTGGTTATTCAATTAAACGGCCAAACTCAAAAAACACCAATAGTGTCCACATTTGTGTCCAATAACTTGTCAGACTAAACGAACCACCTACGACCAACAGACTGAATAGTCAATGTTATTGCATAGCCTGTAAATATATATTCACTTTGTAAAGATAATATGCCAGTTTTCTCAATGCTGTTTTATTGCCCTACCATCGCTCGAAAGCTAGTTCTTTACCGCCATTTCCTTACACTGATTGCTCGCTGCACGATTAAAACCAATAATCTAACAACCGTTGCAAGTGAATAACTATTAATAAAACCAACAAAAATTATTAATAAATACCAACAAAAATAAATCACAAGTGGAAGGATTTAAATCAATCTCATGAAAAAAATAATAAGCAGTTCTATTATAAGTAGTTCACTACTTTGCATGGCATTTGCCACGCAAGCGGCCGACTTGGGTCATTCTCCCTTAAAACCTTTATCGCTAGACCCTCAGCATCAGAACAAGCAAACCCATTGGATCACCATAGGGCAAGATGCGGTCAACGATCTTCATGCCGTTGGCGCAAAAGAGTTTTTGATGCCCAGTGCTGTTGCCGAGCCTAACAGTAAGTCGGTGAGTGTTGCGCAGATCACTGAAGGGCAATTGGGTCAACTGAGTCGTTTGATGCACGACAACCATCATCGTTGTGGCGGTTATATTGTGCACGACTCTTTGCAGTCAGCTTTGGTCGAACAGCAGCAAACGCTGGTTACCTCTAGCTTTGCAGCCGGTCCCCTAAACCAACAAGAAACGGTTAACCGCCTGCTGCCCAGCGTATCAAAATCAAACATTCTGGATACAATCACTTATTTGTCGACCTCATTTAACAACCGTTACTACACCACATCGGGTGGTACTGCGGCGTCAAATGGTTTGAAAAACCGCTGGCAGGGCATGATTGGCGGCGTATCGTACGCCAGCGTTTCGCAGTTCTCTCACAGCTGGGCACAAAAATCGGTGGTGTTGACCATTACCGGTAGCGAAAGCCCAGATGAGTTCATCGTTATTGGCGGTCATCTTGATTCGACCATTGGCCAAACCAGCGAGAATTCTACTGCACCGGGTGCCGATGATGATGCGTCAGGTATTGCAACATTGACCGAGGTTGCTCGGGTCTTTTTGACCAACGGACAGCCTAAACGCAGTGTTAAATTTATCGCTTATGCCGCTGAAGAAGTGGGTTTGAGGGGTTCAAAACACATTGCCGACACCGACAAAAGCAACGGCGTAAACGTAGTAGGGGCCTTGCAACTGGACATGACCAATTACCGTGGTTCGTCACAAGATATTGTTTTCATGAGCGATTACACCAGTTCAGCACAAAACAATTATCTCACTACAATACTCGACGAATACCTACCCAACGTGAACTATGGTTATGATTCTTGTGGTTATGCTTGTTCTGACCATGCATCGTGGTACAACAATGGTTACCCGGTATCAATGCCGTTTGAAGCGACATTCAGCGGTGCCAACCCACGTATTCACAGCTCAAGCGATACACTGGCCAACATGGATACTAGTGGTGCCCATGCCTTGAACTTCGCCAAATTGGGCCTAGCTTACGTGATAGAACTGGCCAACCAAGGCACTGTTGTCGTAGAGCCAAATGTATTGGAAAACGGCGTGGCAGCTACTGGTTTGTCAGCCAGCCAAGGGTCAGATGTACTTTATACGCTTGATGTACCAGCGGGTTCGACCAATATCGCGTTCAACATGTCTGGTGGTACAGGTGATGCCGATATGTACGTTAAATTTGGCTCAGCGCCGACAGACAGCAGCTACGATTGTCGTCCGTATGAAAACGGCAATAATGAAGCTTGTACAGGTACGCAAACAGGCGGCACTTACCATGTCCGTCTCAAAGCCTACAGCGCTTTCTCTGGTGTGAGTTTAACCGGCAGTTATCAAGGCAGCGTTGGCACTAACAACCCACCTTCAGTGACTGTGACCAACCCAACTTCGGGTGACAAATTTGAGGTGGGTCAAAGTGTTGCGTTCGCAGCAAACGCCAGCGACAGCGATGGTCGGGTCGTCAAAGTTGATTTTACTCTCGACGGAAGGTTGCTTGTGTCTGACACAACTGCATCCTATAGCTACAACTGGACAGCAGCAGGTGATGGTAACCACACCTTAATGGTTACAGCTACTGACGACAAAGGCAAAAGCACATCAAAATCGGTTAGTTTCACGGTAGGCACATCAACAAGCACCTGTTCTGCCGATGCCTGGAGTGCATCATCGGTGTATTTGGGCGGTCAACGCGCCAGTGTTAATGGCAGCGTGTACGAGGCCAGGTGGTGGACGCAGGGTAATAACCCAACTGCGGGTGCTAATGAGTGGTATGTTTGGTTTGTTCCGGTTGAATGTCAATAATCTTACTGTTTTGACGTTTAAAAAGGCACCGTCCATAATAGGTTTCTTAGGGTAGCAACTTTGTTTTGGACCATAGGCGAGACTTTAGTCTCGCTTATTCATTTAAATTGTCGGAGAAAATTCAATGCGGTATTTAATTGGTGTTTTATTTCCTGTCTTGTTGCAGTCATTATTTGTCTTTATTGTAATTGAAACGAACACAGGTAACGGTTCATGGGTTGGTTTAGGGGCGTTACTCCTTGGCATCTTTGCTATTCCTGCAACGGGTATTGCAAATTTCATTTATTTGAAATCCAATCGAGAAATCAGCGATTTTGCTGCACTGACGCGATGTTACCTCATGGCTTTAATAGTGCCTTTAATCATATTCATTTTGCTTATGGTGGGCTAGAGCATTTAAAAAGCCGTAATACAAACATCCCATTTGGGGTTATTGGTTGAAACGCAAAATTGTGCCTTTTGGTAAAATGCGGCTTCACCAGTGTGTGGACTTCTAAAAATACTTTCTTGGTGACTACTTTTATCATAAAGGTAGGTGATCATGCGCTGTCTCACTTCTAGATCTAGCAAGTCAGGCGTCAAGTCGATTTTTTGTGGTGCCGCAGTGCGCAGTAATGTTGAGCCTATGAAATTGGTGTAATCAGTGCCAATTGACTGTTTTAAGTTGTCAGGTTTAGTGTTGATAATTCTGCCTTTTGAAAACTCGATATAATCCATGTCTTGCAACAAGTCTTGATACATCGAATTGAGCGTTCGATTGGGTTTGAAGAGAATATAAATGGGCAAACGGCTTTCTGAATCGGGCAACGAGCCGCTCATGTTTTCAATCGAAAAGTATGCCCAACCATTGGCAGCAGAGACTATCTTTAATTTCGTTATCTTATTCATGTTGAGCTGGTCTTTTTGCAAAAATGAAAAGGCCCGGATAATCTCTGCCCATTGTGTTCGTTTTGATTTATCGGTTTTGCCAATCAAGAATGCCACTGTATCCAAAATGCTGAGGTATTGGATGACGCTTTTGATTTTTGTTATGGCATACGGGGTTTGCGCCAATACTTTTTGGTGAAAGTTGAGCATTTGTTTTAACTCGCGGGTGACAGCGTCACCATTGCTTGAGGCAACTGATCGGATGATGCTCATTAGCTTTAATTTATTAATATCCAATCCAAGACCAAACTGTATTTGAGGCCGTGTAAGTGAAGGGTTGGCATATAATTGAAATTTATCGTATTGCATCTGTCCATCGTATATTTCAATATTGGCTTCATTGGCGTTTAACAATGCGGCAATTTTTGCGCTTTTTTCCTGACTTGCTTCATAAAGGCTGTCGAGGCATTGAATTTGCGAGAAATCACAAAGTAAATCCTGCGTGCCTTCAACAAAATTGATTTTACTTATCCAACTGTCTTTTGGACGGTCTTCAAAGGTTAAATCTGTTACTAAGCCATTATTGCGTTTTAGCGCTTTGTTGTATTGATTTAACCGCCATAGACCGACCTCGTAAGGCGAAGTGGTTGATTTAGCCCACATACCCAGTTGATAGACACTGCCGTTGTTCTTCACCGTTGTTTGGTTATTAAACTTAATAACCAGGGCACTTATATCGTCATCAATTGCGTCATCAAACAAAAACGGGTAAGCCAACACGGCCAATAAGACGGCCAATAATAAAATGAGACGTTTGTAATTGAATACCTTAGTACTTGGTAGCACAGACATTATCCTTGGGTCTTTAGTTTGTGATGAGAACCGACAGTTCAGGCTTAACCCATGGTACCAGTTCGTTATTTACTGAAGAGCATAAACAATTACTGTATTATTGCGCATATAATTTTCAAGGTATTAGAAATTCAGTATGACAGTGCAACAATTAAATCCCAGTTTAACCGTTACGCAGATAGAGGTAACTGGGGATATCACTGGAGGTAATAGTAAAGACCTTTCAAAGCAGGCTACTCCTGATCGTCACACAACAGCTATTCACATCACAGAAAGCGCCTCACCTAAAATAGTGCTCTGTACGCTTAATGCTAGATACATTCATGCCAGTTTTGGCTTGCGCTATCTGTATGCGAATCTAAAAGAATTACAGGACTGTTGTGAAATACAAGAGTTTACTATCAAGACGCGGGCCATTGATATTGTTGAACAAATTTTGGCATCAAAACCAAATATTATCGGTTTTGGCGTCTACATATGGAATATCGTTGAAACGACAGATGTTGTTAGCCTGTTAAAAGTCATCGCGCCACAAATTAAGATTGTACTCGGTGGCCCTGAGGTTAGTTATGAAACTGAGCAACAAGCCATTGTCGGCAATGCAGATTATGTATTAACCGGCGCGGCAGATTTAAGCTTTTATCAACTGTGTATCGACATTTTAAACCACCAAGCACCAGAGCAAAAAGTCCTTAAATGTAAACCGGTTGGGCTTGAAGAGATTGAATTGCCTTATCAGTATTATACTGACGAAGATTTGAAGAATCGCTTACTGTATGTTGAAGCGTCCCGTGGTTGTCCGTTTAAATGTGAATTTTGTTTATCGTCTTTAGACGCGGCATCAGTGCCATTTGACATTGAGTTATTTCTTGAACAAATGGAAATTCTTTATCAACGAGGTGCGAGAAACTTCAAATTTATCGATAGAACCTTTAACCTAAACATTAAAACCACGATGCAAATCATGCAGTTTTTCCTCGATAAAAAGAGCGACGAACTTTATCTTCATTTTGAAGTGGTACCTGACCATTTACCGAGAAAATTAAAAGAAGTATTAACTCAGTTTCCCGCGGGCAGTTTGCAATTTGAAATCGGTATTCAAACCTTTAATCAACAGGTACAGGCGAATATTAGCCGTAAGCAAAATAACGCCAAGTCAAAAGATAACCTTATTTGGTTAAGGGATAATACCAACGCACATATTCACGCCGACTTGATTTTTGGTCTGCCTGGCGAAACTTTTGACACCTTTAAAGACAGCTTCAATCAACTTTACCATTGTCGCCCTCATGAAATTCAAATGGGTATTTTAAAACGTCTCAAAGGTAGCCCAATCATCCGGCACACTGAAAGCTTCGACCTGCGCTTTAATCCATTACCACCATTTAATATATTGAGTACCGACAGAGTGAGTTTTGCCACCATGCAACGCATCAATCGCTTTGCTCGTTTCTGGGACATGATTGGTAATTCTGGGCGTTTTAAGTACTCACTGCCGCATATCTTATCTGATCAACCTTTTGATGATTTTATGGCGATCACCGAGTGGATCTATGATAAAACCGGCCAAACTCACCAAATAAACCTCAAAAAACTTTACGAGTTGGTGTCGCAAGCCGTAGAAACCATATACCCAGACCAACACGCGTCTTTTCTTGCTAAATTAGAGTTAGATTACGACGCATCGAAATTAAAAAGCCGTTTTAGTGGCCTCAATCTTTATGCAGGGCAGGAGAGTGAATCAACCGGTCAAGGTAGTTTTGTACAGCGACAACAGCGGCATATGGCCTAAGGCCGAATGGCACTTACTTAAGTATTATTCATTTATAAATCAAAAGTATAGCATTATTTTTGTTAGCGGTGTAATCGTGATTTTGCTACGCAAAATATCGCGGCGGGATCGATACAAGGATGTATCATATTAGAGCAATGCAGGAGCAATTGCCGACGCCGCTCCTACCAGTAAGACGAGGGTCATAGGGAACGACCTGACCCTCTAAGCTCTATTCGATTCGTCGTGAAAACGACTTAACTTGCGACTTGATGGGCGATTTTGGCCAGTACTGCGTGAGCAGATTGAATAGCACCTTCCATCCAGCCATCGTTAAAACTCATGCCACAACCGGCCATATAAAAATGCCCTTGTGGCACATGTAATGGATGATAAATGGTGTCGATGAATTGAGCTTTGGTATTTGACTGCCAGCCACCGGCGAAATAAGGCATTTTGTGCCAAGCGATGGAGAGTCCCTTGTCGTAATCCACTTTATTTTTAAAGCCTTTATGAAGCTTTTCGCCACCTTGGGCGGCCACTACCAAGCGTTGTTGATGTGATAACTTGCCAAATTTTTCGGCTTCCTCATTGCGGTTGTACAATCCGGTCAGTACGCCGATATTGGCTTGATAGCTGTTAGACGGATACCAGATTTGACTGATGGTGTGTTTGGTCCAACTGATCCCACCATAAATGTCATCCTCCTCCTCCCAGAAGCGGGTTTTACTCTGCCAGCCAACCTTGCACGAAGGGGCGTCAGCCTCATGGGAGATGGCCAATGCGGTTTTAAACGCATCGTTAAAATTATTTTCGACCGCGTTATGCAGCAGTGATGGGGCCATGGTAGAAATACAAAAATCAAAGACTTCGCTTTGAAGCTGGCTGGTGGCGCTATCATGGTGGGTGACGGTTACTTTGTCTCCATTAGTGATGATTTTGCTGATGGGAGCGTTGGTTTTAATCAGGTCGTTTACCGTCTCTTTGCCGGGGTTGCCAACGCCTGCCGGTTGTTTCAATGCGCCTTTCCAAAACATATCCATGCCGCCAATGGGTTGCATCAAACTGGCTTGTTGGCTGACTCGCATGTCGCGAAACAATTCAATATCCCACAACTGAGACATCCAAATGTCTTCGAGCGAAACATGAGGTTTTAACACCCCCTGTTCGATAGCGGGCCATTTGGCGTAACCTGCGCGGTCTGTACCGCAATAGGCAATGACGTTTTTGACGTTATCAGGGGGTGAATCGGTGAAGGCTTTGCAGGTTAGGGTTCGGTCAGGATACTTGGGGTCTGGTGTCGCATCGGCGGTGGCCAAATCACCAAATTCGATCAACAGATCAAGCAACTGCTTTTTTTCGGTCTCAGTGAGTCTATCGTCCAGCTCTTTCTTCTGGATGCTTTGAGTCAATAAGTTGGCTATTTCACCGCGTAAATTGTGTTTCATGTTACGGATTTTCATCGGTTGGTCGTTATTAAACCCATCGGCCTGCAATAGATTGTTACGGCTGACAAAAATGTAGGGTTCGAGTCTTACGTCCCACTGCCGACAGTAAGCCAGCACCAACTCGTGCTGTTGAGGGATCCGGCCTGGACCCGCATTAAGATAAATGTCGTTGCCATGGCTGTCTTTTTCAGCAAATTTACAAGTGAGCTTTTCACCACCGGTTTCTTGTATTGTGTCTCCACGTCTTACGGTGAGACTGCGGCCTCCCTTACGATCCAACGCTTCGAATACACTCACCCGATAACCGGCTTTGCTCAATTCATAGGCTGAGGTGATACCAGCAATGCCCGCGCCAATGATCGCAACGCTTTTACCTTTGCCTGATTCTGGTGGCAAAACGTCGGTTTTTTTTTGTAGCAGGTGATCGGCTAAAGCGCTGGAGATTGGGGTGATCCCCAAAACACTCAGGCCACTCATTACGGCACCGATGCCAGCGACTTGCCCTATCCGTGTCAGTAATTCGCGTCGCGTGATGTTATTATTATCTTTATTCATTCAAGCCTCTTTTTTATTGGTAAATCCGCCACAACAACGACGGAATTGTCAGCATTATTGATGTCTGTGATGCTGTGGTTTATGAGTGGGTGGCGGCAATGACAAACTCAAGTGTCGGCGCTTGGAATGCAGTCATAAAATACCCAAAAAGCTAATGAATGGATACTGACACAAAGACCCCACCTTTAGCAACGTTAAACGGCTTCAATAGTAGTATGCGTTGAATCATTTTATATCTAGATATAGATTTGAGTAATAAAGGAATTATCGCAGCGTCAACGCCGCTTCTTGTATCTCTGGGCAAAGAATTGTTTGGTTTTACGGGGCCAGAAGAGGACCCCGTAATGAGGATGGTAGATTAATCGACTAAGTCTATTCTAATCGCATCGGCGATTAGGTTGCCTTGTCCTGAACCGCTTAGGGTTACCGTTAATTTTTCCGAACTTGACAAAGAATAGCTGCCAAGCAACTCAAACGTATCGCCGTTAGCAGCGGTTGATGATTGAGTTTGATCTTTGGTGATTGTGCCAATCAGTGTGTTGCCATTTCTAATTTCATAGACCGCATTTTGGTCATTGATGCCATCGCCAAGCCATTTTGCTTTGACAGAGTAGGTGGCATCAATTGGCACATCGAGATTCCAAGTAAAGTACTTGTAGGCACCATCGCCCTGAACCGCTTTCATGTAGTCATCGTTGTGGGCACCAATAGTTGAACTTTCCAATTGCCAATGGGGTTCAGGTGACGGGATGAAGATCAGTAAGTCTGACGATGCAATGGGGATCCAAAGTTGAGAAGCATAGGTATCATCTGAATTGTCGACAGTTTGTTCGGCTTCTTTGGGCTCGAAATAGTAGTAAACATCGTCATCGTGATTGCCGTTTCTCCATCCTGTCTGGTTGCCGCCACTATCATATTCCAGTAGTGGAGACTCACCGTTATAACCGAGGATGGCACCATGGTCGTTAATTTTTCGTAAGTGAAGACTGTCGAAATCTTCTGCTGTCAGGTCACCGCTAAGTTGTATGCGACTTTTTATATCCGTAAGATTACCCGTTTCACGGTCTACTGTGAAACCAACGGTGATGCTTGGGAGTGTATTAGAAATTGAGCCTGTCATATTGCCGACGGCAACGCCACTACTATTAACATCATATAAATAGCAACTAGACGGATTGTACGAAGGCAATGCAGGAATCAAATGACGAGCGTCAAATTCATAATCAAACGCACCTGTGTCGAAGTTGGTATAGTGACAAACTGTGTTGACTATGCCATTGCCAAAATCTCTGACCCTAGTGCCTGCTGAGTCTCCATTGTTGTTAATACCGCGATACACTGCGCCATAGTCATAACCGTTAGCCGAGCCTGAGGTTGAAAACATGGTACCGTCGGCACGGTAAATAGCGCCTTGGCTTAGGTTTTGCCTATTAGACAGGCTCACCATACCATTGTCGTTTATTGCTTCTGGCCACAATGCATGTAGGCCATCAACTACAGAACTCACATCTTTGCTGGTGTATGTGCCGTTGGCTTGTTTCAAATCGAAGTGAATGAAAGAAGACTGAGATAGTGCTATATCTCCTTGACTGTTGATTGTTGTGGCATTTTTGCCCCAATGGTCTGGATTATCATTGTATTGCAACTCATAGGCACCGTTTACACCAGTTTGAGTCCACTCAACAGCGCGTGGACGCAATAAATAGGGGAGAGTGGGCCATCGCCCCTGAAACTTGAATAGTTTACCAACGGCTGTTCCGTCATCATTGATATCATAGACGCTGGTACCCGTTTTTGCATCCTGATAGTCATAAAGATCGCCGGGGGGCGGTTCGTATGCCGGGAGGGGCAAAATGGACGGTTCATTGTAATTCTTCCAATAAACTGCTTTGGCATAGGGGTTATGTATAGGCCTTAGTACACCACGGTCACCTTCGTCAATCATGCCAACCATTTCACCGTTGTTGTTTAAACCGGTGACAGTCATCGCTTGCAATCTATAATTGTTGAGTGGGTCAAATTTGTTGATGGTGTGGGGGATATAATAAGTACCGGCGGTGGCAGAACAAACACTAAGAGATAGAGCGGTGAAAATCGCGCTCGACAGCAAGCTAAACTTTTTCATGACCTTCCTTTAATTACAACAAACAAATAATACAATGAACAAGCATTGTTGAATGTTCAAATTTGAATGCACAATACAAAATTACTGGTCAATTTGTCAACAGTTTTATGTTTTGGGTTTAATGATTAATTTACTTTTTCTCAAGGTAGCTCATCCACCCTGATCTCTAGTCAGTTTACCCTATATTATCTGATCTAATGTTAGGTAATAATGACGCCCGTCTGCCGTCAAACGAAATCAAGAAGTAACATCTGTCACACAAAAGGCACTCGATATTATAACCAAACTCGCACATATACCGAATTTAAAACGATGCAAGCTTGTTTAGATAGTGGCGGTCGATTGCCAAGGGGGTGACCCAATTAATGACCGAATATAATTTGTTCTTTAATCGGTTCTTTAATTAGGTACTCTTTGACAGTAAACAGGTTT
This sequence comes from Algicola sp., assembly GCA_013216025.1. Lineage (GTDB taxonomy): Bacteria > Pseudomonadota > Gammaproteobacteria > Enterobacterales > Alteromonadaceae > JABSOG01. The sequence continues at coordinate 17,967 of JABSOG010000060.1, forward strand.
TAAAGGTAGAATGGCGAATCATTTTATACCTAGTAATAAACTAGCGTAATAAAGGAATAATCAGATGTTTTACAAAACACTACTTTTCGCAATGCTGTTTGTCACCGCAATGAGCCTACAGGCAGAACAAACAGAACTGCCCTCAACTCTTCAAGCAGTTCACAATACAGCCCAGCAACAAACCACTCAAAACGAAATTGGCCTAGTACAGCCGCCGACCTCTCAACCCAAAATGTTGGCGCAAAGTACTGTTACTCTCGATAGTGCAATAGCCAATCTGACTGATGCCAATTTAAGAGCCTGCGTGCAGCAAACTGTGGATGATCCGATCGTTCCGGTTTTTAGTGTCGAGCAGTTAACGCATTTATACTGTATCCGTAAGGGGGTTTTTTCATTGGTCGGGTTGAGCCAATTTACCGGATTGACTAAATTGTATCTTGGGGAAAACCAGATAAGTGATCTGACTGGTTTGTCTTCTTTGACTCTGCTTAGCATGCTCGATCTTTTTGGTAACCAAGTTTCAGATATTAGTGTTGTAGCTGAACTATCGTCTTTGAATGAACTACGCCTTGGTAGAAATAAAATAACTGATATTGGTCCTCTTGCTGGGCTACAGTCTTTGGCTGCAATAGACCTTCATCAGAATCAAGTGACCGATATCAGTCCTCTTGCTGAGCTATCGTCTTTGGCTCATTTGAGCATTGGTCAGAATCACGTTGCTGATATCAGTCCTCTTGTTGGACTATTAAGATTGAGGTCTTTAAAGATTGGTCGCAATCAAGTGACTGATATCAGTCCTCTTGCTGGAGTATCCAGATTGACTTCTTTAGATATTAGTAATAATCATATTTCTGATATCACTCCCCTTACTAGGTTAATTTGGCTTGCAGAATTCTCGGCCTTCAGTAATAACATTTCTGATCTGGTGCCATTGAGCAAATTAACGAATTTGACGAGATTGTCGTTGTGGGAAAACGAAATCGAAGACATTAGCCCATTAGCATCGTTGACAAGATTAGTTACGGTCGCCATGTCGACTAACAAAATAAAGGATGTCACGCCTTTGTTGGCTTTGCCTGTATTGACTTACTTAGACCTGAGTAACAATCAGTTTAGTGATATCAGCGACTTTTCAAATTTGCAGAAAATAGATTATCTTTCATTGTCAGGTAACAACATACGTGATGTCAGCCCACTGGCCGAGCTGACAACTTTGACTGGGCTCCGTCTACCAAACAATGCAATTGAAGACGTTAGTCCGCTGGTGGCACTAACTAAACTGACCAGCATAGAGCTGGATGGAAACCCTGCAGTGAATTTTGCAACTTTTCCTGAATGGCCTAAATTGAGATATTTGGCAATAAGCCAAACGAACCTGAGTGATTTGACGCCTGTAACCAAATTACAAGCGCTAAGGACCTTGAAAGTTCGCAACAACAATATCACCAATATCGACGCCCTGAGATTGTTACCCA
>JABSOG010000609.1 GCA_013216025.1 Algicola sp.
GCAGGGTTTTCTACTACCGGATGCAACACCCCATGTCTATAACGTGAGCAACTGTCAAAACCGGATTTTGCCATTGGCCCAAACCGGCGAGACGCAATTGGTCACTTGTGACATTCAATCCGTGGTGGTCGATAATACCGACTCGACCAACTCACAGATTTACTGGATCAACTACCCTGGACGTATCACTTATACCTGTGGTGCCTATGCCTGGGCATTTTCTTATTGATTGAAGCAAGTCGGGTTGAAATAGCAGGGTTGTAACTGCTATTTCTTCCACACCACCGGACATGCGGTTTTGGGCATTCGGTGGTTGAACGCTACAACTGCGGCAGTTCAACATTTAATGTGTGAAACGCGGAAACTCTCCGCCTTTGCCACAATGTTGTTATGCAAAATGTCAGTCAAGTTGTTGAAAGTGACTGCTTTACAGGGTACTTTGTTTGCAATCGAAATCGTGAAGGATTGACTTTATCCGTGTTGAAACATCGATTTTATCCAGCTAACAACCCGTAAACCGATCAGGAATACCGAGAGTATGAGTGCAAACATTGAAGTTGAAAAAATTGGTCAAATTGCCATAGCTATTTCTGATTTGAAGAAGTCGGTTCAGTTTTACCAAGATATTCTTGGCTTAGAGTTATTATTTGAAGTGCCTACTGGGTTGGCATTTTTTGATTGCGGTGGTACTCGCCTAATGTTGACTACCCTCCAAGGAAAAGAGGAAGATCATAATACTTCTACTATTTATTACAAAGTTTCTGACATACATAGCACAACGCAATTATTACAAAACAAAGGAGTCACATTTGAGCGTGAACCTCAACTTGCTGCCAAAATGGCAGATCATGAATTGTGGATTGGCTTTCTAAGAGATCCGGATAATAACTTGGTCGGTATAATGGCTGAGTTACCATTGGCATAATGTGGCGTTAGGCCCTAATCAAAGTCAGGAGTTATTTTTGAAGATTGGTATATTGGGCGGTGGCATCGGTGGATTAAGCGCTGCTATTGCATTAAAGCAAAAAGGTTTTGATATAGATGTTTACGAGCGACATAGTCGCCCATCAGAAATCGGCGCTGGTATTGTGTGTTGGCCGAATGCTTGTTTCGTTTTAGAAGAACTGGGTATTTTAGATAAAATTGCTGCTGTTTCTGGCGCTTTAACCTATATGAATCGTTTTTCATCCAGCGGTGACCCCATAGGCTCCCTAGACATAAATGCGCTAAATCAATTAATGAAGTATCCAAGTTATTCAATTATTCGCAAAGATCTAATGCATATATTGACGCAGCGCTTACTCGAATTAAACACCAATATACATTATCAACACAATGTTGATTCATTATCGAATAATAATGGCAAAGTGAGTGTTCAATTTAGTAATGGTAAAAATATCGAACCAGATATAATTATTGGTGCTGACGGCCGTATGAACTCCTTAGCCAGAAAATATGTGAATAATGATAATACCCCAATATATCAAGGGTTTATTAATTGGATAGGTATCTTTGATTGCGAATCTGATATTTTTAATGACCTTTGTGTTGCTGACTATTGGGGCGTTGGTGAACGCTTTGGCATAGTGCCAATTTCAAAAAGAAAAGCCTACTGGGCTGGCGGCGTCGTATCCAAGAACATAGGTGATATAAATCCTGATGGTTTTAAATCTGAACTCAATGAATTGTTTAGTCGTTGGCCTGAGTTCATTACAAAAATAATTAATGAAACGCCTTTGTCTCGCATCAATAAGATTTATGTTCATGACCACGATCCAATAGATAATTGGCATAAAGATAATGTTATTTTATTGGGGGATGCTGCCCATTCTCCTTTACCTACTTCTGGTCAAGGCGCATGTCAAGCACTAGAAGATGCATGGCATATTGCTAATTGTTTAAATGAAGATATAGATGATATACCTAAAGCCTTTAAAAAATTCACCGCAAAAAGAATGTCGAAAACATCAGGTATTACATTGGGCGGTCGCCAACTGGCATCATCAATTTTTAATCAGGATGTAGCGTTTTGTCAGCAAAGAAATTTGGCCAGTAAAAATACCGATTATGATATGGCTATTGTTGGTATGGCAAAGGGCTGGTCTAGTGGTTTACCTATCTGTTGAGGATTCAACCTCAGTGCTCAAAAGCCGAAACGGGTTCGATAATTTAAAAAAAGCACAATGGCGCAATAATAGTCAATTGTGCTTTCATCGAGTTTATACAATTAACTCAAATGCCACTGGTCCTCATCCGAAAACGAAGCACAACATATCCCAGCCACGCCACGATACCAAACATCCAAGATAACGCGCCAAAATCTGTCCATACCCAACTAAATCCTTCGAAAGTTCTGCCTTCAAAATCAAAGAAAGTGAAATAGAGAAAGGGAAACAGGGTGAAAATTATCGCGGTATTTAACAAAATAGATCGAAAACGAAGAAATTTTTGCGTCTTTTTCAGTATGATCATTTTGTCTTCTGGTTTCAACGCTGGTGCGAATGCGATGGGCAACCCTTGCTCATACTCCTTCTTCATTTTGTCACCAAACTCCGGGTTATCGGCAAAGTAACTTTCAACTAATGCCCGAGTCTCTTCGCTGGCTTCTGCTTCAAAATAAAGGGGTAATAAGTCTAAAATAATATTTTCGGTTATATTCATGAGTGTGTTCCTCTAGTTTCACTTTCAACTAATTTCATCCTTGCTCTGTGGACTTTTACTTTAAGCGAAGGGATTGATAATTTTAACAATTGCGATATCTCACCATACGAAAGCCCCTCGTAAGCTTTCATAAAAAGCACTGTTCGATCGATTTCTGGCAAGGCGCGAAGTTTAGTGAGGACCCTGTTTAGTTCACTGTGGTCGCCGACAATATTTTCAGTATTTGGTGCTGGGTCAACAAGCTCAGGGTCCAGCTCTACTTGTTCTTTATGTTTTCGACGCCCTTGAAGATAAATGTTACGAGCAATCGTTAATAAATAACCTTTGACCGTCTGGGCTTGTAAATCTGATTTTGCAGTCCACATCCGCAAAAAAGTTTCAGCGGTAATGTCTTTCGCTTCATCGGTGTGGCCGCAGAGCCAGAACGCGAAACGAAAGATATCTTGCTGATAATCTTCGTATAACTGTTCAAAAAAATTGGAGTCTGTTTTATTCATAATTATATTATTCACTAGGTGCAAAAAGGTTACAAAATTAATTTTAAGCGTACTCAATAAAATAGCCCAAGAAGCTGCTTCTGAGCATATAAGTCAATGAGTTACGGTAGGGAAATGAAGGCAAGAGGATACTAAAGGGGGCCAAGATAGTTGGACTCCCTTTGCTTCTTTGGTTTTACTTTATCTTTGTTCGGTAGGCAAATTATCTGCCAACAGCCCAAGGGTTGTTGCTGCTGCATTCGGCTTTTTTCTGGTGGGTATTTTGCCATTAAACAACAGCATTAACACATCACTCTTTTTCACCAGTAAAAAGTGGCTGAAGTAAGTCACGCAAAACACAATGGTGCATAACAGCGCGAAACTGAAATAAAGATTCAGTTCAGCGGTCGCCAAGAAGGTGACATAAACAAAAACAATTAACGGTTCATGAAAGACATAAACGGTATAGCTTGAACCGGTGAGCTTGCCAACCAACTTATTTGATTTGTCACCAATACAATTAAGCCACATGATCACCGCAATGGCCAAAACACCGCCGGTAAAACCATTAACCAATAAATACAAACTCCAACTAATCGCTTTTAGATCAATGAATTGCATCGTAACAATCAGAATCAAAGAGCACAGAGAAAGTATCGCTGCATTTTTCGGGGTCATCGCCGCAAAGCAGCGTTCTCTTTGCCCCCAAAAATACATGCCTAGCACAAAATAAGGAAAATAGCCGAGCGCCCCTTCGAAGGACAAAAATAGCACTCTTTGTGGTACGACTTTGATGCCAATCCAAGTCAGTACTATCCATAGACAAGGGGTAAGAAACAGCGCAAAAAAAGCGATCTTTTTCATCGGGTGTGCTTTGGCCTTGGCGGTAGTAAAACGGTCAACAAACCAGATAGCCACAATATAATAGACAATCAGGTTGCCAATAAACCATAAATGGTGCAGCCACTGACCGTTGACAATATACTCAAATGACCACATAGCCGCGTTTTCCTGATGCATTCCGCTAAGATATGCATTAAAGCTAAAACCGACGACCAGCAGTGGGACACCGAGTTTGATCATACGTTCAATCAGGGTTTTCTTTGCACCATATTTTTCTACCACCAGAACAAAGAAAAAACCGGCGATAATATAAAAGGCATCCATTCTAAAATAATGGATGAAATCAGCGAGCAGATTGAAAAACTGGCTGTGCTGTGAATGGCTGACATGCCACTGGCCATCATGTATATAAATAAGGCTGGAATGATAAAATATGCCCAACAACATCAAAATGGCTCTGGCAAAATCCAACCCATAATATCTAGTGTTCATCGCTTGGTCCTGTAATCAAATGGTGATACGCGCGGTTTTATCAAACTGCAATCGCTGTTCGCAATGTGCGAATGAAAACAGCCGTTGGTTTGCGTTGTGACGGTACAAAGCATTTGACGTGCCACTTTTATAGTGGCGATTGACAAAGGTGACAAAGGTGACAAACACTAAAATTATGTGCATCAAAATGATAAGTTGAACACCAAGCTATTATTCGCAACAATATGAATACACCATTCCTTTTAACCCTCTTAAGTTTCAGGAGAGTCTATGAGCATAATTCACTTGGTTAAAGCAAATGACGACTTGGTTTCACATTGCAAATGTCAACAAGGCATTGTCGGTGAGCCGGGTCAAATGGATTGCCCCTGGTGCGGCTGTGGCTGGCTTTTTTCATGTAGCAAATGCCGCAAGGCATTTACTTTTGCCATTGCTGTTGAGATTGACAAAACGTGGGAAGAGTTGGCCTCAGAAGACTTATACAGTTACAACAAGCAAACCCCTGTTGTTGCCAGTATTGCAGATTGGATTGAAAACATGAAAGCGATGACTGGGCATATTGAACTAGGTAAGTCTTACGTTTATTTGGATGGCGCTTTCATACCGGCAGATATGCAGGACTTCAAGATAAGCGGATGGAAAACAACACATAAATTTGACACCGTGCCTCAAGTTGCCGCGCTTGAAGAACCCGGTGTAATTGAGCTCATTTTGTCTAACCCCGATTACTGGCGAAAAGATGAGCCTAGGCAAGGAAAAATGCATTGAGTGAATTAGGTTTATCCATTTGACAATGGCAATCTCAGTAAAAACGTACTGCCGACCCCGACTTGTGATTCAACGCTTAATTCTCCACCATGTTGTTGCACA
>JABSOG010000610.1 GCA_013216025.1 Algicola sp.
CACTTGAATTAAAGCTACCGCACGTTCCGTAGCAGGTTCGGCCTTATAACTGGTTGGCCATTATCTGTTGCTGGGGATGGGCATATTACAGTGCTTCAGCCATGTTGTTAAAACTGACGGCCAATTGTTGAAGTGGGGCGGGCATTGACTCATTAACACGGGTACAGAGTTTGCCATCGACCAGCGCCTCACTGGTAACACCAATCGTTGTTCGTCTATTTGATAAACACCATACTCGGTCAAACGGCCTGATTCACAGCATTTTTCGTCAGCCACAGGCTTATTTATCTTAAACACAATCGTTTAATTTGTGAACTCCATTGATTATTTTGTGCCAGGGCTCAAAGGGTTGTATATCTATGGTGATTTGGCATTGGTCTAGTAATTCGATATTAATTGTGCCGCTGTCAATTTTGATTTGGCGTTTCTTATGGCCTCGGTATTCTATGATAAAAAAAGCCTTGTCGGCGATAGTCGGTGCCGCTGCGTCGATGGTTATGTCGTAGCTGACCGTATCTTCACTGACGATTGGGCTGTGTATATTTCTAGTGTATTTACCTGTGCCCAAAGTCAGGTGTATATACAGTTCACCGTTTAGTTTATTCCGACTAGCTGATATTGAGTCGTCCACCGAGATGCATCCTTGCATGAGCGTTATAGCCAATATCACTATCAATAACCTATGCATTTTTAACCCCTTGTTGCCGTACATGTTTGACCACTATTTATTCATCATAGCTGAATTTACTTTAATTTGCCTTGGTGGCATTAACTGACCATTGAGCCGTTGGCGTGACACAAGCCTAACGGTCAATCGGTCAGAATCAAGGGGCTTGCAACGTTGAAAAAGACAACCTTTCAAAAGTCACCATTTGGTGAATGGCAAATTGGTGCTAATGTGTTGACTAAAGTCGATAAAACAGGGCTTTAGTTACCCGGTATATTGTATCCGTAAGTAGCTTTTAGGCAAAATACTGGGTCAAATTAACGAAATTACAACTTATGTATTTAATTTTATTTAAATCAACCATTTAAACTTAAAACCTAACTTTTACAAAGTGTTTTTAGGGGCAATATAATACGCCTTTTGTTTTAAAATCGAGCGTCTTGGGCATTTTTCTTCTATTGACTCTATCGTTAACATATTGTATAAAAATAGCTCATTCGTCTTACATCGGCCGTAAACATGCCAGAAGTGCAAAGTTCATTTAGTCAGGAACTGCTCGAAAAACTGATCCCTGGGGCGCGCAAACCCTTGAGTGATATTACCCTGACCATGATGGCACCGGGTATTAAGGCAGTCGAAAAGGCCCGGCTGAAAATGGCTTTGCAAAAATGTTGGGCACAGTGTCATTCGCGCATTGACCACCGTCCGTTTTGCGAAGAAACCGAAATTATTGAGTTTTCTAAGCTCACCCATTACATTGCCAAGCCTGCCGTCAGAGAGTTTGAAAGGCAAAAATCGCTTTATAATCAATATTTTACGGTTGGCCTCAAAGCGCGGGTCGATGAGTTTGCCCAGTCGTGCAAAGCCGAAGAAGCCCTGTCACGATATGACGTCAGCCCGTGGCGACTGGGTTCGTCAAACGTGTCTGATTTTCGCCGTAAAAATGGCGAACGTTTGTTGCTAGTAAGCCAAGTTAAGTTGGCCAGCAGTGACGGTAAAACCACTATGGTGGGCAAAACGTCGAATATGTCTAAAGGCGGCAGTTTGTTGTTGGTTGACCCTGAGCAAGGCGAACAATTGGTGCTGCTCGACACTGTTGTGGTTGAATTTGTCGAGTTGGCTAAAAAATATGCCCTTGAGAAGCGTTTTGTCGAGTATCAAATTGTTGATATCAAACCATCGATTGATGCCTACCGGATTGCCTTAAGACGTACCAACAGCGGTGATTCTATTGAGTTTGAGCAGCTGATCCAACATTTAATGCACGAACATAAACGGCGTAACCGGCTGGATGTCGACAATACCATTCATGCGTTGTCGGCCCGTAGTCACAATATGGCTTCTATCGCGCAGCTGAACTCGCTGGTGGTGATGAGTAACCGTAAAAACCGTTATCATTTGTTGGTTTCGCAGGGGCATACGCTGAGTTTGCAGGGCGAGCTGTTGCTAAGCGAGCATCTTATTCCGCAAATGGCCGAGCAAACCGATGCGGGTGAGTGCAAACAGTTTTTTGTTTGGGCTTATAGTCAAAACGAGGTGTTTTTGGCCGATTTAGAGTCAATGGCCCAAAAGGGCGCTTTTGAATCGAATCTCAGGGTTTGGGGCAATGCGCCGTGGCACAAGACTTTTATGGTTAAGGCCGCTTCCATGGACGCAAAGTTGGCTAATTTAGGCACTAGCATTCCGGCGAGTGTGTCGTCGGTTGCCGATAAACTGAATGCGCCGTTGCCTGCCAAAGTGGCTAAGTTTGTTCAAGAGTTGTCAAAAATAGCGGTGATTGAAGATGTCAGTTATGTGATGGATGGCATCACGCCACCACCAGCCAAAGGTATTGAAGGCAGGCGGCGTTTGAGTCAATTCTCGATCAGCCCAAGCATCGGTCGCTTACGTCAAATCCCATTTAATATCAAAGAATTACCTGATTTTAAAGACACCTATCGTTTCAGTCATGATTGTGAACTGAGTCACCAGAAAAAGTCGTTTAAGATTGTTAATGGCCACGCCGATTGTCGTGATGCCGTAGTGTCTTTACCGTTGAAAAACCATAAGTTGCCCAAGGGCGCCAAGGTGAGTATTACTTGGAATATCGGCGAAATTCTAATTTCGATTAATGCAACTGTCACAGGTTACGACCCGTTGCACAAAAGGGTGGCGTTGAAGTTTGACGACAACCCGCAAATGGTAAAGCAGCTGTTCAAAGAACTTGAAAACCTTAAGGCGTTTAGTCCGGCATTTATTGAAGACGTACAGGCCAACAAGCTTGATGTGGCGGTGCGCAATCTTATTTTGAGCAACCTGCCCAAGGTGTCTATTTTTACTCAGGCCAAAAGGCAGGCTATGGTGCTCACGGCGTTAACGGGTCACCAACATTTGCCCAAACGGTTTATCGACGGCAACACTGAGGTTAAACTCGATGAACTGTTTTCACAGCAGATTTTGCTTAAGCTGGCCAGCAGTAATAAACATCACAAAGAGATTTTGTTTGTGTCGGTCGATGGCCATAAAGTGGCTGAACGCAGGCTGCTCAGCGAGTTTTCATCGCCCAAGTTAATGATCAAAGTTTTGCAGCACCTCAGCAAAAACGGCCAGTTGTATATTTTTTCGCTCGACATCAACCCAACCCGTTTGACTGCCCAAGACGATATTATTCGCATAGAAAACAAGTATTTAAAACACTATAGTCCGGGCAAGGCGAAAAAACTCGAAGCCAGTCTGGCGTTTAATCTGTCGATTCAGTTGGTAGATATCAGCAAGACCTTCAATTCGTTAATCAATAAGTATTAGGGCATGTTGACCTTAGTGCCCTAACTTCAGAAAATGCCCCGAGTAAAATCTAGCCGTCCCTTTAGACTTAGCGTCTATTTGTTTGTGGTTTTACGAGGTATTGGATGGATCAACTACCGGGGCATTTTGGTGCCGATCTGCTTGAAAAGCTGATCCCCTGGGTCAATCAGCCGGTGGGCGAACATGCCATTACCGCACTGACCGGGGGAATGGACAGCGCCAGCAAGTTACAATTGAAACAAACTTTGCGTGATTATTGGCTGCGCTGTGATCAGGCAATTGATCATCGCGCCACAATGGCGAAGATTGGCAAGCCAGTGATAACGCAGGATTTTGCTAATCTCACCCATTATCTTGCGGCATCGGCATTAAGTGAATTCAAGCGGCTGCAAAAGTTGTATAACAACGAATTTACTTGGGGCCTGAAACACAGCATTGATGCGTTCGTGCAAATGCCGGTTGATCCTCTTACTGACCCTTTTGTTGACACTCCAGCCGCACCTGATCAACTTAAATCGCCTCAACAAACTCAATATGAAACCAAGCAACAGTCGTTGGCCAACGGCTGGCGCATCGGTGCATCAAAAGTCAGTGATTTCAGGCGGCGCAACGGTGAGCGTTTGTTGCTGGTTAGCAAGATGGCTGTACATTACCGGGGCCATCGCTTTGAGGCCAAAACCGCCAATATTTCGAGTGGCGGTTGTTTGGTGTTAATTGATAAAACCAGCCTGCCCAGCGGGCTTTTTGATGATCAAGATAATGCTCAGGCCCCACAAGCGTGCAATGCAGGAGAAGTGGGCATCGAGTATCTTGAATTAAGTGAGCAATACAGCCTTAATGCCCAATTAATGGCTTATCAGGTGGTGAACTTCAAAGATTCGGTGCATTTGTGCCAGTTGGCGCTTAAGCGGGTCGACAAAGATGGCCGGGTTGAGTTTGATCAGCTTATCGCGCATTTGATGAATGAACACCGCCGCCGCAACCGGCTTGATGTCGAAAATACAGTTAAGGCGCTGACGGCCCGCTGCTGGCATTTGGCCACCATCGCTCAGTTAAATGCGTTGGTGGTGCTGAGCCATAAACTCAATCGTTATCATTTGTTGATCACCCAGTCGCAAAGCTTTAATTTGCAAACCCAGATACAGCTTCATCAACACTTGCTGGCTTATATGACTGAAAATACCGGGGTAGGACAGTGCAAGCTGTTTTTGGCCTGGACTGATGCGCAAAATACGCTGTTTATTGCCGAACTGGCACAGTTGACGTCTGGTAAATTGGCCGCGGTTTTGGTGCATTGGCGTAAGGGGCTTTGGCACAAGGCCTTTTTGGTCAAGTCTGATTCGCTTGATCCGCAATTGGCCGATCTTGGTACCAGTTTGCCTTGCGATGTCGCGCCAATTGTCAGTAAGCTCAACTCGCCTTTGCCGGTCAACGTGGCACAGTTATCTGTCGAATTGGCGAAAATATCTTTGATTGAAGCGGTTGATTATATGATTGACGCCTTGGATGTAAGGCTGCCAGAAGGGGATCACAATGCGCTGTCACTGGTACCTTTTAGGCTGACTGGCAGGGGCGGTCAACTCAGGCAGGTGCCTTTTAGCGCCAAGGAAGATGCCCAGGGCAATAAGCTCGACAGTGCACTACGAAATTTGGTGTTGAGTAACTTACCCAAGGTGGCGATTTTTGCCAATGTGCGCAAACAGGCGATTTCGCCCAGCGGCCTAACCGGGCATCAGTATTTGCCAGCGCTGTTTATTGACGATAATCATCGGGTCAAATTAGACGTGTTGTTTTCGCAGGATATTCTGTCTAAGTTGGGAGCAAAGGCGGGGTCAAAAGTGGGGGCAAAGGTGGGTGACAAAAATGGGCAGCAAAAC
>JABSOG010000611.1 GCA_013216025.1 Algicola sp.
GAGCCCGAAAGCTTAGATGTAAAGCCCGTGACTCGGTGAGCAGACCGTCCAAAACATGGATGTTTTGGCCGAGGCCCCATGGACGGGTTGATGCCGAGTCTGATCACCGAGTCACGGGCTTTGCGGCTTAGAACCTTGGTCTCGTGCTCATCCCCCTTGTATACGCCGCTACGCGGCGTATACACCACAACCCCCTTGCCGGCAAGGTCAGAAATTTTGGCTTGCCAGCAACTTCTGCGTGTATTTGTGCTGCGGATTAGCGAACACATCTAAGGTATTGCCCTGTTCAATCAATATACCGTCTTTAAGCACCAGCACCGAGTTGCTGATATGCTTGACCACGCCTAAGTGGTGGGTGATCAGGATATACGACAGGTTTTGTGATTCTTGCAGATCTAACAGCAAGTTTATGATTTGCGCCCTGACCGAAGGGTCAAGCGATGCTACGGCTTCATCTAGCACCAAAACCTTTGGATCCAGTATCAGTGCCCTTGCCAACGATACGCGCTGTAGCTGTCCTGTCGAGAGCATATGGGGGTAATATTCAATGTGTTCGGGCAACAAGCCAACTTTCATTAGGGTATCGCGGATTTTTTCGATTCGTTCTTTGACTGATTTTTGGGTGTTAAACACCAACGGAGCTGAGAGTATTCTGCCGACTTTGGTATAAGGGTTGAGTGATTTTTTCGGATCTTGAAAAATCAAGCGAATTTGACTGTTGCGCAGTTTTTCGTTGCTTTCGTTGAGCTCCTGTCCTTCAAGAAAAACCTGACCGCCGCTGGGTTGTTCCGCCCCGGCTAACATTTTTCCCAAGGTACTTTTACCTGAGGCACTTTCGCCAATCACCGCCAATGTCTCGCCTTCACGCAAATGAAATGACAAGGGCGCCAATGCGGTCTTTGTTTCTCTTTTGAATAGACTGACACTCTTGTAATAGTGTTTCTCCAGACCCTGAACTTCCAATAAAGCGGTCATCTTTTTTCCTGCGAATAGTCAATCGGGTAGTGACAACTGTAACTGTGGTTGTGATCTTTGTGCGGGGTGGGGACTTTTACACATTCGCGCTGAGCATAAGGACAACGTGGGCCCAGCCGACAACCTATGGGTAAATGCTGCAACGTTGGGATACTGCCTTCAAGTGCAAACAAACGGCTTTTATGCGGCAGCTCCATGTGAAAATCTGGCACTGAGTTAATTAATGCTTGAGTGTAAGGATGATGCGGGCGATTGAAAATTTGCTCAGTAGAACCCGATTCAACCATTTGGCCGCAATACAATACACTGACTGTGTGGGTCCAGTCGCTGAGGGTTTCCAAATCGTGGCTGATCAATAGTATCGAGGTATTTTTGAGTTGATTAAGGCCTTTGAGTACCCTTAAAATCTGAGCGCTGGTGGTGCTTTCGAGTGCGGTTGTGGGTTCGTCTGCGATGAGCAAGTCAGGTTTTTTTGCGATCGCCATGGCGATCATGATTTTTTGACAATACCCTTCGGACAACTGATGTGGATAGCTTCGTAAACAGTGCTCATGATCTTTGATACCGACCTTGTGTAGCAGCGCCACGGCGCGTGATTGTCGCTGTTTTTTGCGGTCCCACAGGTTGCCGTCAAGCTGGTCAGAGGGAATCGACTCCATTAACTGTTCACAGATGGTTGAGGTTGGGTCAAGGCAACGACTAGGTTCTTGGTAAATCATCGCAATTTCATTGCTTAAAATCTGGCGACGTTTTTTACGGGATAAACGAAACAAGTCTTGGCCACGCCAGTGCATCCGGTCTGCTGTGACTTTCCAACGCTTGTTTAAAACCCCGACAATGGCCTTGGCGATCAGTGATTTACCTGAGCCCGATTCGCCCACCAGGCCATGCACTTCACCTTCTTTGATGCTTAAATTGATTCGCTCTACCGCTTTGATTTTGTTGGACCCGGAGCGCAGTTCAATGGTGAGGTTACGAATATCAAGTAATAACATTATTTATCCAGCCTGCGTTTAAGCGCACTGGCCAAACCGTCACCGACAAGGTTGGTCGACAATACGGCCAGAAAAATCAAAATACCCGGTAAGGCGATGGTCCATGGGGCAGAATAAAGCTGGTCGAGGCTTTCAGCGACCATCGCGCCCCATTCGGCACTGGGGGCTTGAGCACCAAGGCGTAAAAAGCCCAGCGCTGCAATATCCAATATGGCGTTGGAGACCGACATGGTGGCCACCACGATAATGCTTTGGAATATATTGGGCAAAATGGCGTGCATCAATACCTGAAATGTCGTTGCCCCGTCAAGGCGATAGGCAATTGCATATTCTTTTTGCAATTCGTCGTGCACCGCATTGCGAACTGTGTGAACAAAGCGAGGCAGAGATGACAAGACGATGGCCCACACCGTATTGGCAAGGCCGGGGCCAAGCACCGCAACGATGATTATCGCAATCAGCAGTGAGGGTATCGATAACGCCAAGTCGAGCACATGGTTGAGCATACTGGATTTAACACCTCTGCTGAGGCCCGCCAATGCACCAAGCACCAAGCCAAATGCCATGGCGATTAAAACAGACACAATGCTTAAACCAAAGGTCAAACTGGCTCCATTCATTAGCCGGGATAAAATATCTCGCCCCAGATCATCGGTGCCCAGCATATACTCAACATTGCCATCGTCAGACCAGGCTGGGGGGAGTAATAACGCGGTTTGATCATGTGTATAGGGGGAGTATGGAGAAATAAACGGCGCTAAGATCGCTAAAATCAAAAGGATCAAAAATAAGTACAAACCAATGCGGGCCGGATGTCGTTGTTTAAACAATACCCACAACTGCCGCATCGGCGACAGATTTTGTTCATCATAATAGGTTTTAAAACTTGCCATCGACCTGGGTCCTACTGACCGGATTAAACCATTTGTAGAGAATATCGGAGGTGATAGTCACAATGATCACAAAGGTTGTAATGGCCAACAAACCTCCCTGAATGGCCGGATAATCACGCTGGTAAATGGATTCTATTAACCAGCGACCCACCCCGGGCCATGAAAAAATAACTTCAGTTATCATCGCCAACGTGATCAATGAACTGAACTGCAACCCAATTAGCCGAATCACCGGCAACAGCGCATTTCGTAGGCCATGGTGCAACAATACCTGAAATGGCGATAGTCCTTTGGCGCGGGCGGTTTTGATATAATTGGTTTCCAAAACATTCAGCATAGAACCCCGAGTATAGCGGATCAGCACCGTGGTTGGATAGGTGGTCAGTACCAATGTCGGCAGGGCCATGTGCATCAGAGCGTTTCTCAGCGCTTCATACTTGTAAATGATATCTGAGCGCAGAATATCCAGCAAAATAAATCCGCTGATATGGGGCACCTCGTACACCAGCCCAATCCGTCCGGATGAAGGGAACCATCCAAAGTGCAAAGAGAAGGTAAAGATGATTAGCAGGGCCCACCAGAACACCGGCAACGAATAACCCACCAAGGTGGTGGTCAAAATCACGGTATCGGGTAAGCGACGATGATAATAGGCACTAATTATACCCAATGGTATACCGATGATAATCGACACTAACAAAGAATATACGGCAAGCTCCACGGTGGCCGGGAAAATACGATTGACCTGTTCAAACACTGGTGCTTGCGAGTTAAACGAAATGCCCAAATCACCACTGAAAATCCGCCGCAAAAATGCAATGTATTGGGTTAAATAATCACTGTTAATTTTGTACTTATCTTCCAATATTGCCAACTCATTGACAGTGATCTCTTGATATCCGCTTAAATTATTCAGTGGATCACCTGGAAACAAAAAACTCAAACTGAAGGTCAACACACTCAAGCTAAACAGCACAAACAATAACAAGAACATACGGCGCAGCACATAATGGATCATTGCTTTCTTGCCTCGGACAAAGAAATGGAACCATAGGGATTAATGCTCAAACCGGTGATATTTTTCAAATGGGCCTGAAACTTGTGGGTGTGGGCGAAGGGAAACAACGGCACCTGAGCATTGATGATTGCCTGGGCTTTACGGTAAATCGCCTTGCGCTCGTTAGTGTCAGCATTGATTCGAGCGCTAGCGAGTAAGTCATCGAATTCGTCATTGCACCAAAATGCCCGGTTAGTGCCCGAAGCCTTGGCGCTGCAACTAAGCGTCGAGCGTAAAAAATTGTCGGGGTCTGAATTGTCCGCCGACCAGCCAATAAGAACCGAATCGTGATCGCCGTTACGCAAACGCTTTCGGAAGGTTGCCCACGCGAAACTCACCAGTGTTGCCTCAACCCCTATTTTGGCCAAATCGGACTGCATTAACTCAGCCATTTTGCGTGAGTTGGGGTTGTAGTCTCGTTGGACGGACGGCGCCCAGATATCCATTTTGAACCCCTTGGAGTAACCGGCTTGATCGAGCAGCTGCTTAGCCTTGTGAGGATTAAACTGAATCGGTTGTTCATTGCGGTGATAGGCCCAAGATATGGGGGGCAACAGTGAATCGGCCTTAGTTGCCCGGTTATAAAAAACCGCGCCCATGATGGCATCAAGATTGATGGCATGAGACAACGCCTTGCGCACCAAGACATTGTCAAACGGTGGTTTGTCGGTATTAAACGCCCAAAAGCCTACATTTAATACGGGCTCTTTGATCACGTGAATGTCTTCACGCGCATCCAACAACGGCAACTCCTGGGGCAGGGGATAAGCTGAAATATCACATTCGTGGGTCAATAACTTGGCAATTCGTGATGAGCCGTTTATAGTGATATCAAACACCAGTTGCTGGATCACGTCATCTCGTTTCCAATAATTTTCGTGACGATAATAACGAATTAGCTCATCTCTCTTGTATTCCCTGAATTTGTACGGTCCGGTGCCGATCGGCAATTTGTCGATTTGGGGCTTGTTGCCGGTATCGCTCAAATGATCGGCATATTCCTTTGACAAAATCACCGAAAAATCGGTGGCCAAATTAAACATGAAAGTACTGTCAGGTTTGTTCAGTTCAAATTTCACTTCATAAGGTGAAAGCGCAGTAATATTGACCACCGAATCGTTTAGGGTACGACGATAACTGCCACCGCCAACCTTATGATAAGGGTGGCGGTGGTCTATGGTGCGGTTAAACGAAAACAACACATCATCGGCGTTAAAATGACGGCTTGGGGTAAAATAGTGGGTTTTGTGAAATTTGACCTCTTTGCGTAATTTAAAGGTATAGGTCAAACCATCTTCAGATTTTGTCCAACTTGTGGCCAGTTCAGGAATGAACTCCTCCGTTTCGGGTTTGGTCGAGATCAACACATTGTACAGGGTATTAGACACTGCATCGG
>JABSOG010000612.1 GCA_013216025.1 Algicola sp.
CATGGTCATTTTCAGATTATTGCCCGCGGTGGCACCAGTGGTGGGTTGCCGATTGAAACCGTTTATTCGATCAGTGAATTACGCGATACCTATGAGTTGGCCGGGCTGTTTTTCGACCGTCATGTTCTGCCTACTTACCTTAATCAAGAGCTTAATCAACCCGATACACCTAAGTGGATGCTCACTACACTCACCGATTATGAAATGTGGAGCAGTGGTTCGATGCTTGGTGGGGTGCTGCAAAATATTCCGAGTGTTAACTTTATTCATGCGGGGCCGATGAGTCCGCGCACCTATGGTCATGTGATGTCTTTCGAAGGCCCCAAGGCTATTTTAGGCATGTCGCGAGAAATTGAGGGGTTGATTGAGCTGGGCAAAGACCTGGGGCTTGAGCAACGCGCTAGTTTTAAGGTGGCGTTTTATGGCAGTGGTATATTGCCTTCACGCAAAATGGACGACCTTAAAGCGGTGTATCCCGACATTGACGTACTCAGTTATTTTGCGTCTAATCAAGCCGAAGCCATTGGTATTCAACTCAAACCTAATTCGCCGCTGGTGGGCGTGCCGGGTCTGCATTTTATTGAAATTGTCGATGAACAGGGCCGCTGGGTCGCACAGGGCGAGGAAGGCGAATTGGTGATCACCCGTTTACATGCTAACGCCGCGCCGATATTGCGGATGAAACTGGGTGACCGAATGATCAGGCACGCTAACATTAAGACAAGTACCAATACCAACGCTCTTCACAAAGAAAAGAGCAACGGTTTATGCGCAGAACAATTTGAATTTGCCGGGCGCAGCAGCGACATTATTCATTTGGGTGAATCTCAATACAGTGGTCCGCGTACGCTGGCACAGGTTAGTGAACAAGTAGCCAGTCTTACAGGCTGGGATTTGATGGCTCAATCTCACGAACTGCAATTTAATAATGATCGTAAAAACAAGGTGCTGTCGCTTCGTCTTGCGGTGACAGAGGTTCAGATGTCTGAGTTATCGGGCGTGTCGAATGGCCAAATCAGGTCTATATTTGTTAAGGCATTGGGACATTCTTTGTCGTTGTTTGATCAAACCCCCCAGCAACTTAAGTCACTCAATGCCACGGCTTATCAATTCGAGATTGAGTTGGTGGCCATCGATTCGACAAAAATCTATCGCACCGGGGTGAACAAAACGCCTTTAATCAGGGATCAGTTTTAGATGCTGAATTATCGCCTCATGAAATTGATTGATTTTGACCCAGTGCTGGATTTGTTGGCAGACATGTTCGCCGCTCATGCGCCAATGGAATTAGCGCTTGGCATCACTGCTGACCAATTCAGAACAATGGCCGAATTTGAAATGGCGCCGTTGATAAAAGAAGGATTAAGCGTGGTTGCGCACGACCCTGATGATGGCACATTGGTTGCTGTCATCATCGCTCAAGACGCCGCAACCCCTGAGCCTGAAGGACCCTCACCCACAACCTCAAAATATCGACCTATTGGTCAATTGATAAATCCTCTGCATCACGCTTGTCTTGAGCGTTTTAGTCGTTACAATGGCAAACTTCATTATATGTTTGTGGTAGGGATTAGGACAGAATATCAAGGACGGGGGTTACTTAAAACACTCACCAACGAAACCTTAAAGGTCGCAGCAAAGCGCGGTTTTGAACAGTCGTTTGCCATCGCCACCACCCAAGGTGCCCACCACTCATTACAGCGTTTGGGGTTCGAAATGACGGCCCAAACTCAATATCAAGATTTTGTGTATCAGGGTCAGCGTCCATTTTTGTCTATCGCCGATCACGGCGGTGCGACTGTGATGGTACGTGCCTGCGCTATTGGACGATAAAGAGTTTAAAAAGGTTTAAAAACAACAATGACACCAAACCCCGCTTCAAAGTGTTTTTCACTGTCTTGCGTGCAACGCGATATCTGGTTCGATCAGGCTTTGCATCCTCAGGTGCCTTTATATAATGTTGGTGCGTATGTTCGCATTAACGGCTCTGTAGACCGAGGACTGTTTGAACAGGCTGTGCAGTGTGTTGTTGCCCGCCATGACGCATTGCGGCTGAGGTTTGTCTGTACGTCGGGTGACGTTGAGCAAACTTTAGCTGAACCTGCGCCGCTTGATGTGCCGTATGTCGACCTATCTGGTGAGGCTCACCCGTATGAGGCGGCACTAACCTGGAATCAGCCGCATTTTGATCAGCTTTTTAGCTTCGATGATAAGCCACTGGTGCGTTATACGCTCGTCAAAGAAGCCGATGACTGTTTTGGATTTATGGGGGTTTATCATCACTTGATCACCGATGGCATGAGCGTGTCTATGGTGCACAAGCAAATAGGAGAGATTTATACTGCGTTGGTCAATGAAGAATCAGTCGATGTTGAGTCATACCCCTGTTACCTTGATTTTGTTGAAAATGACCGGGATTATCTGGCGTCAAAGCGTTTCACCAACCATCGGCAATACTGGCTTGATAAATATCAGGCGCTGCCGGAGCCATTGTTTACGCCAATAGAAAACGCCCCTGATGATGGGCAGTTAACCCAGAGTCACCGAAAAGTACTTTCGTTGCCCAGACCTTTGTTCGACCTACTCACCAGTACGGCACAAGACTGCCAAGCCACCACTTTTCATATACTGTTGGCGGCGTTGTACGTTTATTTTACCCGCACCGCACAAGTGGATGAAATGGCCATTGGTCTGCCGGTTTTAAACCGTCCCAGCAGTGCTTTTAAGAAAACCGTGGGATTATTTGTTGGCGTCAGTGCCGCCAGATTCAGTTTTGGCAAAGATTTGCCGTTTGACCAGTTAATGCGCGAGATTGGCTTTGAACTCAAACAAAACTACCGTTTTCAGCGGCTGCCAATCAGTGTGTTGAATCGTGAATTGATGGCGAAAAAAACCATCGATAACAGTCATCGGCAAAGGCTGTTTGATGTTGGTTTGTCTTACGAACAACACGATCACCGCAGTTATTTCGACGGTGCGCCTTCACGATCCAAATCGATGTTGCACAGTTTTGAGCAATTGCCTTTGATGATCCATGTCCGCAATTTTGACCCAGATGCTGATGTCGTTGTCGATTTTATCTATAACAGTGCATATTTTACCGAGGAGCATGTGCAGCGAATTCAAGCCGGGTTTAGCCGTATTCTCGACGAGGTGCTGGTAGACCCCAAACAGCCTGTGTCGAGCATTGATTTACTCGGTTATGATGATGTTGCCAAGTTACAGCAGTGGAACCAAACCCAAACTGATTTTCCTGCACAATTAAGCGTTGCCACGGTTTTTGAATGCCAGGTAGCCAAAACACCAGACAATACTGCGTTGGTTTATGGCGCACCAGACGAACCCGGGCAACAGCTCAGTTACAGGCAACTTAATGAGCAAGCCAACCAATTGGCGCATCATTTAATTGAGGCCGGTGTTGGCCCTGATGTGCTGGTGGGTATTTGCGTTGAACGCTGTTGTGAGATGCTGGTGGCGATTTTGGCGGTGTTTAAAGCGGGTGGGGCGTACGTGCCGATGGACCCCGATTATCCGGCATCGCGCTTACAATACCTGCTGGATGACTCTGGCGTTAGGCTATTGCTCAGTCAATCTAGGGTGCTCAGTAAAACTCAAGTGCTTGATAAACTAACCAAATCTCCGGCTGAAATTGTTGATTTAACCCTGTTCTTCAATGATAAAGCTCAAACATATAGCCGGGCTAACCCAACCGCTCAAAGCGGTCCGAATGATTTGGCTTACGTCATTTATACCTCAGGCTCTACCGGCAACCCAAAGGGGGTGATGATAGAGCAGGTCAGTGTGGTCAATATGATTTACGGCTTCAACAATGCTTACCAAACCCGTGAGTCAGACGTGGTATTGCAACAGGCGTCGTTTGCTTTTGATGTCTCGGTGGGCGAAATACTGCCAGTTATTTGCTGCGGTGGAGTGTTGGCTTTGCCACAAAAGTCGGTGATTGGAGACCCAAACCAGTTCGCCGCTTTTATTGACCATCACCAAGTGACTATTTTTGGCGCGACCCCTTCTTTGTTGTCGGCCCTACATTTTGAGAAAATGCCGCAATTGCGATTGATATTCAGCGGTGGTGAAGCATTGAATATTAATAACGTACAAAAGTTGTTTGACGCCGCCACCATCGTTAACGGTTATGGGCCTACTGAGGCGACCATTGGCGCGACCGCTTTTGTGTTGAATCCTGAAATGGCCAATTCAACTGCGTTGATCCCGATTGGAAAACCCGGCCCCAACTATCAAACCTATGTGCTAGATGCACACCAGCAACCACTGCCGATTGGTGTAGCGGGCGAGTTGTCTATTGGCGGTGTTGGCCTTGCCCGTGGTTATCTCAACCGGGCTGAATTGACCGAACAGCAATTTATTTGGATAAACATTAACGGCAAAACTGAACGGATTTACAAGACCGGCGATTTGGTGCGTTGGCGGGCCGATGGCAATTTAGAATACCTTGGCCGCATTGATCATCAGGTTAAATTGCGCGGTTACAGAATTGAATTGGGCGAGATTGAAAGCCGTCTCGGCCAACATGAACACGTTAAAGAAGCGGTGGTCACGGTGGTTGAGAAAGCCGCCAATAAACAACTGGTCGCTTATGTGACTTTGTCTGCCGACTTGGCTAGTTCGCAAGTCTCCACACTATTGAGTGAATATCTGGCTGTCGATTTGCCAGAATATATGGTGCCGAGCGGCTTTGTGGTTGTCGAGAATTTTGTGTTGACCAGCAATGGTAAAATCGACCGAAAAGCGTTGCCCGAACCTGACTTGGCGGCTTTTGGTGGTATCGAACAGACTGCGAAAGCGCCACTGTCAGAGACCGAAAAATTGTTGTGTGGCCATTGGTCGTCGTTGTTGGGTTTTGACGTCACCAATGCACACACCGACTTTTTTGCCGCTGGTGGTCACTCGTTGCTGGCGACCAAATTGGCGTTTGCCATTCGCCGAGATTTTGCCATTGATATGCCACTTGGCGCGGTTTTCGACAATCCGATGTTGTCTCAACAAGCCACTTATATCGACGCCGAACAACGCAGTTATACTTTGCCGTCTGTGGTTGCGCAATCAGCAGATGAAGAATTGGTGTTGTCTTTTGCCCAGCAAAGGCTGTGGTTTTTGGCGCAAATGCAAGGCAGCAGTGGTGCTTATGACATGCCTGCGGCGCTGTTACTTAATGGGCAGATTAATGAACAGGCGTTGCGTCAGGCACTGAACGCTTTGGTGAGCAAACATCAAAGCCTGCGTATGTGTTTTCCTAGCCTCGATGGCAAGGCCTCTGTTCGAATCAACGCGGTTTA
>JABSOG010000613.1 GCA_013216025.1 Algicola sp.
ATCGCCCGCAGTCTAAATTTAGTCACTTTCGCGGCTGTGATAAAAATCAAAGCCGCGAAAGTGCCAAAATTTAGACTGCGGGCGATATAGTCGACAACCACGGGTTCACCAGCGCCTAAGGTTACTGACTCAACTATTTTGCCGTGATATATCGCTTTGCCGCCGAGTTTAAAATTCAGCACGGTTGCGCCCGCTGCCATCACCCAGCCACCGTTTAGACTTTTGTATTGTCTGCCCTGTATCCAGCCATTTTTTAACGACCGATAAAAACGCTTTTGGAGGGCAAACAGCAAGCAGGTTATTTTCGCCGTCGGCCAGCCCAGCAGGTCGTCCATTTTTGCCGCGCACCAGCCAAAGTGAATAAACCGAGTGTTTTTGTATCCCCACATCGCATCCAGCGTGTTGGCCAGTCGATGTAAAATAACCAAAGGGGCGCCACCAATCATGTACCACACCAAAGTCGCGATGACCGCATCGTGGCCGTTTTCTAAAACTGACTCGGTGGTGGCGCGGACTATTTCGACCTCAGACAAAGCTTTGGTATCACGGCTGACAATGTACGAACAAAAATGACGAGCCTCATCAATATCGTTGTTTTGTAACGGTTTTAAGATTTGTAGTGCGTGTTGTTTCAGGCTTTTGTGACCGATGGCCGCATAAACCACAATCACATCAATACACCAAAATAAGGCTGACTCTTGATGAATAATAAAATAGACAACGGGCAAGGGCAGGGCGAGCAACAACCAGCAAACTATACCCGCAATACGGCTATTGGGCTGATTTTTAAAGCGGTTGACGGTTTTTTCGAGTGCTTGGGTCAACAGGCCAAAACCGACCAAAGGATGAAAACGCCGAGGTTCGCCTAACAAGCCATCAAGCATTAATGCCAGCATCAAAACTACTGTTTCTATCATTACAATGTAACCAATATGGGTTTTTATGTTGAGTGAGAGCTGAACCCTATCATAACCAGTTGTTGGTGTAAATCATTGAAATTAATGATGTTAATCGGCGCCAAAAGCATGGCGCCGTGATATCTTGACGATAGATTTATTTGCCGAAGTTACGTGTTAACGTCAGGCCAATGGTTCTTGGCGGCGAGTAAGAAAGGACTGAAGAACCAAAGTCTCCCGAAAGGTCAAAACCATAGGTGGCATATTTTTCTTGAGTTAGGTTTTTGATCCAAAACGAGGTTTCCCATAACCCCGACGCGTCGGTGTAACTGAATCGGGCGTTGCCAATCACATAACCGTTTTCATAAGTGGTTTGGTGGTTGGCAATCGAGAAATACTGCGGGCCACTGGCCAGTAAGTCAATTTGGGCTGACCATTGGCTACCATCATCGCGAGGCCATCTTTTGTGCACTAGGGCGTTAAAAGTATATTCGGGGGCCTGGGGCAGGTGAGTGCTCTGTATTGTGCCATCGGGTAAAACCATGCCTTTGACTTTTGCCTCCAGCACCGACAAGCCAAAATTGAATGTCCAGTTATCATCGTGCACCAGCAGTAGCTCTAGTTCGAGTCCTTTGAGATATGCATCCCGATTTACAATGACTTGAGTCAGTCCTTGTAAATCAAATGCCTGATAATCTTGGTAGTCTGCGTAAAATACAGCGCCAGTGACAAAGGTTTGCTGATTGAACGTTGCCTTGAATCCAGCCTCATAGTTGAGGATGGTTTCGCTATCATAGGGTAATTGCTCTGCTTTGAGTACGGCCGCAAAGGGGGCCGAATAACCACCGCCTTTGGCGCCACGGCTGAACGAGCCATACACCATGGTGTCTTCATCTATATGGTGGTCTAATGCCAATTTTAGTGAATAGGATGAATCGCTTTGGGGTGTTGAAAACAAACCTGTTTTGTCACACAAACCACCGAAGTCAGCGGTGAGTTCATCATCAGAGTAGCTGCCGCCCATCGCTAAACAATCGGCCCTGTTGGTTAAACGGTCTGCGATAAAACTGTCGTCATAATTGAGCATAATCTGTTCTGAGGGCAATGTTACGTCGGGCCCCGAGAGCAGTCGGCTAGTCAATGAGAACTGTCGTAAATCTCTGGTCCAGCGGCTGCCAAATGTCAGCATCCAATCTGCGGCCAATTCATATTCGAGTTGACCGAAAACGGCAAAAGACTCGGTTTCTAACTGGTAGAGGCTTGAAGGGAAATAATCATAAACATCTGCCCATAGATGGATTTCGTAATCGCCATCAATCGACAAATAATTGCTGCCGACCACCCATTGAAAATCATCTGCTGCGCCATCTATACGCAGTTCTTGACTAAATTGACTGGTATCGCCAAAAGTGCCAAAACCACAGGCGGCCGTTGGTGAGCCATCACAGTCCTCTTCATAAGTCTTCTTGGTGTGCTGATAGTCGGTTATGGCCGCTACCGAGAAATCATCTAAGGCCCATTTAAAACGGGCGGTCAGGGTGTTTATTTTTCGGTCTGTGATTGAGTCGGTGCGGTTAATATCACTGGTCCATACATCATCGCCATCTGGGTCGCGATAACCAAAGAAGTCGCAACCGTTGCAGGTATCATGAGGGTTCATGTCGTCAGTTATGTAGCGGCCGCGATCGTGGTCATTAGGATCGGCAAAAGACGCTCGGTGTTCGTAGCTGGAGCCGGGTTGGTCGTCATTACGGCTGTAACTGGCTTTTAGCAGTACTTCAATATCGTCGATTGGCGTCAACAATAACTGAGCGCGTAGGCTTGACCGTTCAAAGGCCAACATGTCATCGCCAATACGGTTTTTAATGTAGCCGTCTTGTTTGAGATACTGGGCAGACACCCGGCCGCTGACTTGGTCGTTGCCACCACCTACCGCGCCTTCAATCAGGGTTCTGTTAAAGTCACCATATTCTGTCTTCAGATAACCGTTGGTTTTTGCCGTTGGTTTTTTTGTGATGAAATGAATCAGGCCACCGGTGGTATTACGGCCAAACAAAGTGCCCTGCGGGCCCCTTAATACTTCTACCCGGTCGAGATCGAAAAGTTGAATACCCACACCACCAATGGCACCGATATAGGCTTCATCGATATAAACGGCATTGGGCGATTCATTGTGATCGCCAATATCATTTTGAGAAGAGCCTCGAATAGAGATTAAAACATTGTTGGGGGTGCCGGCGATGTCTGAAATGGTCACTCCCGGCAACTGGGCGGCGATTTCGTTGGTGGTCACAATACCCAGAGCATTAAGGGTATCGCCTGAAAGCGCGGTTATCGAAATCGATATATCCTGAACTTTTTGCAGCCGCTTTTGGGCTGTTACTTCGACAATCTCAAATGGACCTTTAGAGGGTTCATCTGTTGCTGCGCTAAGGAAGCTTGGTGTGATTAAAGCGGCAAAAAACAAAGTAAAACTGAGTAATTTCAAATTCTTAACCAAAATGGGACAACTAGACAATCTATTAAAGTCACTAAATCAACAAAAGTAAATGTTTTGCTCCTTTTTATTTTTTGGTAACAATTAAGACCTTAAGCAGCAAGAATCGCTTAAACGTTCAAAAGTTGAACAAGACAGCGATGAAAATGCTTTAGAAAGTTAAAAGTTCAGAAAATAAAAAAGGCCCAGGAAAGGGCCGTTGTTGGCTTATTAGGAGGCTATTATAAGTCTTTGCGCACCAACAAGCAGGCCTCGGCACTGTCGATGGTTTCAAACACTTTAGAACCATGGTATTCAAAATCACTGTAATTAATGCGGCCAACCTCTTGGTGCCCACAGTTATCGATGAAGATGTGTTGGCTGATGGCACCGGTGACCTCGGCAATCATCTGCTTGAAGTGACCAGACCTAGCGACAACCTCAGCCTGTTTGACTAAGTTAAGACCAATATCTTGTTTGCAGTAATCGCTGTCAACCGCCAGAATATAAACATGGAACATTTCGCCGGGTTTGAGTGTTTTAAGCGATGGTAAGGTTTCGTCGAGTTTATCCACTAAATCAAATACTTCTAAAGCATCTGAATGGTCATCATCGCCGCTCATCGGCTGCATGGTGAAATCTTTGTTAAGACAACAACCGATAATATCTCCACTGCCCGAATCGATAGCGACCGTCGACAACCCATTAGGGCCCAACTCTTCGACTATTTTGGCAAATTCACTGTAAACCTGTTCGTAACTCAAACCTAACGATTCAGTCATCGGCTCTTTGGTAAATGATCGGCCAACGATCTTACAAGCTTCTTCGATATGGTCTGTCGTCATGAGTTCGAACTGGATTGCACTTGCTTTTTTCATGGTGATTACTCCTTTATTGTTGTCGGTATAATGTTAGTCACTAGTATGCGAATTGCAACCAAGAGTTGATACTCTTTATTTAGCCCGGCCAAAAGATGAAAATGTCGAGATTCATCAACCAGTATGTTAGGATGCTGCGCTAAAAATCAAACGACTTTTTTGGGGGCACAATGCAAATGCGACTATTGGCGTTATTCGGTGGTATTTTGGCTGGCAATGCCGAACAAATCGCGGCCGTTAATCAATCAGCAGCCCAAATAGGTTTTGAACAGGCGACATTAGTGTTCAGTCTCGAAGGTTTATATCACTTTGTCACCGATGAACGTGAAATGTCCTTTCGCGCCTTTAAAAAGCAGCTCTACTCCGGTTCGCTCAATCACGAACTGGCTGCCTTGGGTGGAAAAGTGGATGTTTATCAGTCAGTTGTGAACAGTAAAAGTCGATTATATTGTCTCATTGGCTTGAGTCACACCAAAGAACAGGTTACCCTATAATAGAAGTCTAGAATGCTAAACTAGTAAAAGCCATCACTTATAAACAATAACAGAGGCCCACATGTCTATTGAGCTAACACCTATTACAACCACCGCAAAGTCTATTACAACCGCAACAAATGAAAATGAACAGTCTTTGTCACAGCCTTTGTCACAAAAGCTGGTCTTACAGCATATTGCGGCAGCCTCATTTGGTGCAATCATCTTATTTGCCGTTGGTTTTATGCCAATGGTTGAGGCACATAATGCCGCACACGACACCCGTCACAGCTTCGCTTTTCCGTGTCATTAAAAATCTGCTGCGCATCTTTATATAATGCCGCATAGCGGCAGAAAAACGAGTGATTTAAAGGGTTAATTCCCCGCAGTTTGCTGCGGGGTAGTTTATTTTAACCCTAATTTAAAAGAGGATGTGGTATGACTTTTCGTCGAATTATTCTTAACGCGGTTGGCATTGGTGTTTTCTGTGGCTTTTTATTGAGCCTGAGTCAAATTACCTGGGTTTCGCCCATTATTTTTGCTGCTGAAGCTTATGAAGCGCATCCCGTTATACAGCCTGCGTCAC
>JABSOG010000614.1 GCA_013216025.1 Algicola sp.
TACAAAACAACACTCAAGCACATGGGTCTAAACCTGTCTGTAGAGATTATGTTGCGCTTAGCATCTACCAGCATAATCACTATTATACTTGGCTTTCTTGCCGGATTGCCGCCGGAAGCTATCGCCCTCAATGCGGCTATCACCTACATATTGAGCATCGCCCTTGAGATCCCAACGGGCGTGTATGCCGACCGTAAAGGCGCGACAAAAGCGGTCAAATTAGGTTGTAACCTACTGGGAATTTCTATGCTGGCTTTCGTTGTCTGCATTATGCTTTATCCCGTTTCAGCATCTTTGATGTGGCTGTTTCTTATTGTCGAAGCAGTATTATCAGCGGTTGGCTCTGCCTTGTTGTCCGGCGCAAAAGAGGCCTTTTATCAAAAACTCATAGACCAAGTTACCGCTGGCAGGCCAGAAGATGAGCAGCAATATATCAGAACAAAGCACCCATTGATTACAGAACAGTTTGGTAAATTGATTCGAGTATTAGGGCCAACGTTTCTACTCTTAATAACGATGGTGTTACATGACTACTATGATCAAGCCTTTTGGATAGGCATCCTTTTTGCGTTGGCTTGGTTCGGTCTCGCATTGCATTATCGTTATATAGAAAAGCATTACTTAAGAGGTGCAGAGGTAACCGATGCAGGCACCGAACCTGAGGCTAAGAGTAAGGCTAAGGCGCAAACTGACCAATCTATAGCCGAAAGTTACCACCAGATGTATAACCATATACTTGACTCTTTTAAGCTACTGCAGGGTAAAACAGCAAAAATAGGTAAATGTTTTGCGGTCAATATGACAGTGACCATAATGATTCATTCTTATTTATTGATTGACATCTCCCGCTCTGGACTCTTTTTTCAAAACTTATCTCCAATGATAACCATTGCCGCCGTAGTGATAGCTTCCAGCGTAGGGCTCTGGTTACGCTCTATCGTGCTACCCTTCATGGCACAAAAGTACAGCAACGAACAAATAATGCGCTTGTGTAGCTTCGCTCAAGGATGCTTGTTATTGATGCTACTTATGGGAGTCACTTTAGTCTCACATGATTTTCTACTTGGGTTCTTTTGCCTATACTTTCTCGCCTGTCACTCTTTACAAGGGGGTGTTAGGAAAGCGGCCGTTGGCCTACTCATGGACCTTGTACCAGCGAAACAACGTGCAACCTTCTTAAGCAACATGACTATGATTGTCATGGGTGCACATGGCTTGTTAGCAGCAGCCTTATTCCTAATAGGTGTAGGTACTCCAGGCCTTGTTTTTACCATATTACTGTCGGTAATTGGTTGTCTTTATGTATTTATAAACCTTACCTTCGCTCAGCAAGATAACTTAAACCAATCTAGCAGCTAACTGTAACAACGAGGGATCGCCGTGGTTTGTCAAATTCAATCCAGTGTATTTCATAACTATATAGAAAAATGCCGAAAGTCCAACCAACTCATCGTGCAGCCGCGAATGGGTTTTAGTGACATCGAGACAATGAGCCAAGGGTTAATAGCTGTTTCATCACATAATGCTGCAACCATAGGCACATTAACGATAGATAGCTATACCCGTGTTCGTGACTTTGAACAGGCAAAGCAAGCGGTAATAAATAAGTTAGATTTAAATGGCTACCCCATAGTCGCCTATAGTGCCGAGGAAAATCGCAACATGTTAGCAGGCTTGTTGTCGGAAAACTTCCCGATCCAAGTGCGTCATGGCTCACCACAACCCCTTGAAATATTTCAAGCTATGCTTGATTGTGGTCTGGATGCCACTGAAGGTGGTCCCATTTCATATTGTCTTCCGTATAGCCGTATACCGCTGCAACACAGCATTAAAGCATGGCGTGAGTCCTGTGATCTGTTGGGCCAAGAACAGCAAAAGGCCAACATTAAATTTCACTTAGAGACATTTGGAGGCTGCATGTTAGGTCAACTATGCCCACCCTCTATGCTGATTACTATCGCTATATTAGAAGCGCTGTTTTTTGAGAAAAGTGGTATTCAATCTATTTCCTTAAGCTTCGCCCAGGGCACAAACCTTAATCAAGATGAAGGTGCGATTTTAGCTTTACGCCAGCTTGCCAATGAATACTTGGATAACAAAGACTTTCATATCGTGCTATATACCTTTATGGGTCAATTTCCGACCACCAAACAAGGCGCAAAAAGAATTATAGAAGACAGTGCCTATTTAGCGAAACGCACCAATATTGAACGCTTAATTGTTAAAACAGCCGCCGAAGCGTACCATATACCGACCATAGCAGATAATTTAGAGGCATTATCCTGGGCGCATGCCGCTAATGATTACAGCTATCAAACTCATGCCACCGAAATAAAGGCGCATAGCGATATAATTTATGAGCAAGCAAAACAGTTAATAGACACAACCTTAAATCTAGACACGAATATCGACTGCGCATTACTCATGGCCTTTCAACATGGCCTATTAGATATTCCCTATTGCCTACACCCCGATAACCAAAGGCAAACTTCGACCTATATTGATAACCAAGGCGTCATTCACTGGGCAGATAAAGGAAACCTGCCAATTTCAAAAGGACTAACCAGTATATTTAAAGGGAGAAGCGAGCACTTAAGCTCTAATGAGTTCTTGGACATGCTGTCCTTTAATGTAAATCGTTATGATTATAATTTGACTAACCGAAGCGGGCTCTAACAAGCCCCCATTTTATTAAGGGTAAACACATGAAACAGTGGCATTGCATGGTATGCGGTTTTATTTATGACCAAGTAGCCGGTATTCCAGAAGAAGGCATAGCGCCCGGCACCAGTTGGGAGGATATTCCAGAAGATTGGCTATGCCCCGATTGTGGAGTAGGTAAAGATGATTTTGAGATGGTCGAGATTGGATAATCAAGGCGTGTATTGTTTGCGGCTGTAATCTTCAAAACTTCGTAACGCGTTATCAAAGCCGATAACGCGCCGTTGTTTTTTCAGTCGGATGATTTCAGATAACAGACGCATGAAATAGAGCTGCCTAAGCAGATTAATTAATGAGGCAGACTTTCTAAATCGGCAAAGGCTTTGGCCACATCAATCGGATCGGTTTCAACAGCCGACTCATCTTCGACTTTCCAGTTAAGACCCAACAGTACACCGTCATAATTGAGGTCACTCACCCAATGTTCTAGATAATCTTCAACTGAGATTGAAACCGGTTGGTAACCCGCCCATTCGTCAGTGCAATACGCTTTGGCAGCAGCTTCGTCTGACCACAGAGGCATGACATCTGTTTCATCAAATTCTGCAGAATCACACACCACCCAATCATCAGTCTTTGAGTCTTGCAATCCCCAGATAATTTGAGATTTTTTGCTGTTATCGATAAAAAGCTGTAGTTGAGACATGATAATTCCACTTAACTGTTGTTTTGGCTGTCGATTATAAAGGGGATTGATGGCAGTATCACTAAAATAAAGCGGCCTAAGCAGATTTATTAGGTGCTTGTCTTAACCATTGATTTTGCATTACAATTGCCTCGCTGTAAAAAACCGTCATTAACAGGAATCAAAATGAATAAAAGCATTGTCACCAATATCATCGCATTATTGGTCTTTATCGCCGGATATGCCCTGAATCAACCGATTGTGTTGACTGTCGGTCTATTTGCCTTGTCAGGCGCAATCACCAACTGGCTGGCAGTGCACATGCTGTTTGAAAAAGTCCCCGGTTTGTATGGCTCAGGTGTTATCCCTGCCCGCTTCGAAGATTTTAAGACGGGCATTCACAAACTGATGATGACCCAGTTTTTCAATGATGAAAACATCGACCGTTTTGTGCAAAAAACCGCAGGTGTGGCGGCCAGCACCAATTTGAGCCCAATCATCGAAAAAGTCGACTTAAGCCCATCGTTTGAAGCACTGGTCGAAGTCATCAAAGGCTCTTCGTTTGGCAGTATGCTGGGAATGCTCGGCGGTGAAGCCGCGTTGCAACCCCTCAAAGAGCCGTTCATTGCAAAAATGAAAGTGACCATGATCAATATGGTGCAAAGCGAAGAGTTTATCGCCTCATTACAGCAAGACGACACAGGCCATGCCAATCACGGCATAAAAGATACCATTGAAGAAATCGTATCCAAACGCCTTGAAGAGTTAACGCCTGAACTGGTTAAAGAAATCATTCAAGACATGATCAGAAAGCACCTTGGCTGGCTGGTTGTTTGGGGCGGCATATTTGGCGGGGCGATTGGTTTGGCTGCGGCTTTTCTTAATAAATAATGTGACTGGTGGGATGTTTGGCATTCGCTGCTACATCCCTGTACTTAATCCTTTTTTTGCTTTTTATGTTTTTCACCGCTTGCGGCATCAAATAAGAATGCGAAGCAGACTTATCAAAAAGGCAATATCAGCGTACTACCAACCCCACCATGTTGTGCTTCGCTGTGTTTTTCGATCATCATGTCTTCAATCAGGTGCATATTTTTGGCGCTAACATCAATCATCACCAAAAACTTGCCTAAATCAAGGGCATCGTGGAATTTTGCGACTTTGTAGCTTTCTTGGTGAATGCCAAGAAAACCACCAAACCAAGAACCGATGAACATCAAAAACACGATCACCCCCAAAGTCGAAAAAATGCTAAAATCAATGCTGGGCGAGAAATTGCTGACCAACACCATAGAAGCCCCAACAAAGGCCCCAATCAATCCGCCCCGTTCGGCTTGGCGCAGTATGTTGTTGTCGTGATAGATATTGGATGAGTGAATATGCCGTTTATATAGTCCCGCTTCGTTACGACTCATTACGTGAAAATTCCAATCTTTCACCCCCATATTATGAACATCGTCAGAGATCTTTTCGGCACTGTCCAAACTTTGTGTAATAAAATATAATCGCTTCATTTTTACGCCCCTGTAGTGATAACTTAACTAACCCTAATAAGATAAAAAGCATTCAATTTATGCAGGGTTTCTGTTCACATTAAGCGTAGATGAGATTTCATCAATAGCGAACGGTTAAGCGGCGGTTTTGGTTACAAGATGTGCGGAAAATATGGTAGGAGGGGCGCATCGCGCCCCCATAAAGATTGATTCTATTATTTGACGTAAGTCCTCATCCATTTGAAGATCTCACCATACCACTGTACCAGATTATCTTTATTCAAGATCCAGTGATTTTCTTCAGGATAAATCAGCAATTTTGAAGGGATATTCTTGCGTTGTAAGGTCGTAAAAGCACTCAAACCCTGACCGTAAGGCACGCGGAAGTCTTTCAAGCCGTGGATCACCAGCATTGGCGTTTTCCAGTTGTTAACAAAATCAGCCGGGTTGTACTTGTTG
>JABSOG010000615.1 GCA_013216025.1 Algicola sp.
CATTGCTGTTCATTGCTATCGTAGACAGCACTTTTAATGCCGTCAGAATCAGCAAAGGCCAATAAAATACCACTTTTGTCAGGTAAGGGGAGCAGGCTCAATGCGGTTACGGGGCCATTAATATTGGCGGGGGCAGCTGTTAAAGGTTGCCAGTGTCCATCAGTGAAATCGCCTTCTCCAGACTGATTACAATATTGCAGCTCCATAATGCTGCTATCAATATAAGCCAGTAATAAATCATCAGTAACTATACCACCCACCGACGCACTTACAGGTCCGTTAATATTCACCAGCGACAAAGAAGTTGCAGTTGTCACAGACACAACTGTATACATCGGTTGGATTTGATAACGTCCACTGTCTTCTGTCAACCAAACATGCTGCAATTTATTGTCAGCATCCAAATAAACAATATTGGTTAAAAGCCTGAAACCTTTATTGATATCTTGTGGTTTGTCTAAACCGGGGAAAGATGAATTTGTAGCAGCCATAGCTGTGGTATTATTCAGTTGTTCTAAACCAGAGTCGGCGTTTACAGCTTGCCACTGAAATTCTTTATTCCATAAAAACTGGAATTCGTTGGCATCAGTATCATTGGCTTGTAAATCGTTCAAGCCAAAATTGGTCTCAACGGTTTTTAGCAAACTGTAATGATTAAATGCCTCATCAACATAATTGTAGTCACTGCTGGATGTCATCAATGGCTGGATCACATTACCTAATAATAAGGTGAAAATCTGATTCGGGCTGTCACCCAATACACCACCTGCTACATTATCCAGATAGGAATTATCATACATAGCCTCATCGTAGGTTACGACGACCAGTGTATTGGCCGGCAATGGTGTGTTTGTGTCTGGGTAATCGCCAAACAAATTCCACTGAGTGAATAAACTTGTCAGAAAAGATGCCGACTGGGTTATCAAATGATTGGCATTATAGGGGGGTTGGGGGGTGTTGTCTGTTGGACTTGTCTGACACATTGGAAAGTGGCCATCATTCCACATATTGGGTGAGATCCAGGCATAGTTAGGCAGCGTTTTATTTGTCAGGTCGTCATTAAGTTGAGCAAGATCGACAACATTTTCACTATTGGTTGAATTCTTAAAGGAGTGAAATGGGTTATGATGTGTCATATAGCCACTGGATTCCTCCGCTACTTTCTTCTGATGGGCGGAATACCCTTCCATATAAGCCTTCCATGTTAACTGAGATGTGGCATTTTCTATTAAATCAACGATGGTTTTTTGAGTTAACTTTGAATTAGGAATAACATCATCGGTAACCCCACATAAATTCCCCGCAATAGATGCTATATAATTGGTTTGTGATGGATGCATCACGCCATAGCTGTTATTCAATAAAATCCCTTTTTTTGCAAACCCCTGCATTATTTCATTATTCAGAACATCACCAAGATATTGATTTTCCAACATGATGATAATGATGTGGTCAAATATTTGTCCCGGGCTGGTTGCTGTAGTTGTAGTTGTAGTTGTAGTCGTTTTCATTTTCTTTTCCTACGTTCCTTTAATTGTTTATCAATAAGGGCTGAAACTTAAAGCGTTTGGTGCCAACGGCGACGCTTGCGTGTCACAGCCAAGAGCCTAGGGGTTTAACAAGAATAAAAACATTACAGCGTCATTACAGGTGAAAAACAATTAGGGACGTGAGTGGTGTAATCCCTCTGTAATGTTTTGTTGTTTGCTCGCTTGTTAAGGTCTTAGGTGAGTTTGTACTTTAATGATTTAACAACTGAGGAATTGGCTATGTGCACACGAGTAATTTATACACTTAACAATAATACAACAACCTACACCGGCAGAAACATGGATTGGAAAGTAACCCCAGAACCTCAAATTTGGGTTTATCCATCACAGATTGAACGCACCGGCGTCGCTGGTAAAAACACGCCACAGTGGACATCAAAATACAGCAGCATCACCACGGCCAACTTTGGTGTTGCAACCAGTGATGGGGTCAATGAAAAAGGTTTGGCGGCCAACTTGCTGTGGCTGATATCATCGTCATATCCAAATTCTGCGCTGCAAACATCGGCCAAGCCAATCTCGATCAGCATTTGGGCGCAGTATATTCTTGATTTATGTGCAACGGTGGCTGAGGCTATCGAGGCGATGAAAAATGTCTATATTGTGACGGCGACAATACCAGATACGCAGACTGTGGTGCAATGTCATTTATCCGTCAGCGACACCGATGGCAATTCAGCCATTTTTGAATATGTCGATGGTCAGCTACATATCAGTTCGAACCTTGAATTGGATTATCCACCGCATTATTATACACAATATACCAAATCACAGGTCCGGGTGATGACTAACGACCCTATTTTTGCAAAGCAGGTGAGACTCAATGAATATTGGCAGCTGATAAATGCCGATAACAAAGCCAATAATTTACCGGCACAACTGCCCGGCAGCAGTGTTTCAAGCGCCCGGTTTGTCAGGGCCTCACACTATTGTAGCCTCTTGAGTGAAAAAAATGACGAAACCTATGCGTTGGCAGAATTGGCCAGTGTGATGCACAATGCCGCGACACCCATTGTTGGCAAGGATTCGGCTGATGGTACAGCATCGAACAATTCCACAACATGGTATACCTCGTTAGTGTTTCAATCGAAACCAGCTTACTTCTACCAGTCTGCCTACAGCCCATTCATGATTTGGCTCGAACTGAGTCAGATTGACTTTTCATCCTGTGACGTTCAAGACAAGCAGGGGCTTCATCTGACACTTGATGACCATGGTGCGTACAACGGTGTAGACAGGTTTATGGCCGGTAATGTTGTCAACGATTTGAAGCCACAAACTGGTTTCGACTTTTTGGCAGCTGATTTTTCAATCTGAATCTGCCCCATCATTTGATCGTAACTCGTTGGAATAACCACGCACGGCGAGGCTTATACCAATTTCTATAATTAACTGGTCTATTTTGCTGGTTAAAATGGCCACTGACTACGTTATTAATTTTGTAAGTAGAACAACTACATACGGCAATTAATGCCTTGTCATTGACCATTTTACCCGACCAAAAAGTAGAGCTGTGGCGGATCAGGTTGTCGACATCTTTAAGGGGATCCTGTGGTCCCCTTGGTCAGCCATCACCGAAACCGGGGATACCTATACTACGCTGAAACAGGCAGGCATTGCCGCGTTGAATGATATGTTGGGGAACGTTTACTGGGGCAACTCTTGGTAATCGAGGCAAAAATCCATCCTTGGTTTTGGTAGAGGTGAGTGAAGATTATGCCGTTATCGTTAAAACCAAATAAAGTATGTATTGCCCGACCTGATCCGATTAACACCACCGAATACCGAGATGAGGTTCGTCATTTCGAAACCGGGCTCTGGCCCCTACTAATACCCAACCAACAACATCAAACACCAAGCATCAAGCATCAAGCATCAATATAGAGAAGCAGAGGCTGTTATTGTCTCAAAATCCTTCAGTCTGTCGATTTTTATCAAATACGCATTCATTGGCTGACCGTCGACTTTTCCGTTAAATGAGCTATGGCTTACGCCGTGTATATCATCAATGTTTTGTTGCCAAGTACCTGCTGTGTTATCAAGTACATTTACATCTGACATGCTATTTTCCTTTTATTGGTTGTAAAAATCATTCTGATAAGCCACTTGCGTAGCAACATCCGATTCAACATTAACGTCAACTGCCCATCCTCATGAAGGGCCTCATTGATGCCTGTCTAGATAAAATATAATCAACAAAGTAAAGATAAGATATTACACCGCTATTACATGGCAGGTGCTCTAGGAAGATGTTTCAACAACCTGAAGTGTGTTTCGTAGCGTGCATTCCCGATAACACCCTAGCTGTAATAGCCCCGTAATACTTTTTTTTCACCTTTCCAGTAATCTTGTATCTCAAAGGTTGGACGCACTTTCAAAGCAAAAAAGCAGCACAGTTTTAGAACTGACTGAGGCGGTGTAACAGCAACCTATAAACCTATGTTACAGGTAAAAAATCAAAGCCTGCAACAACATTAATGACAAGAATGATCAACTTATTAAGGGAATTTACTATGAGCAAAAAGATACTTCTTATTGGTGGAACGGGGATTGTTGGCACTGCAATGATGAAAGCAGCCATTGAAAAAAACTATCATATCACCGTAATTACCAACAACGACACAGAGGTGCTCCCTCAGGGTGTTGTCCATATCACAGCCGATAAACAATCCCCCAACTATGAACAACAGCTTGAGGCGTTACCGTGGTTTGATTTTGTTTACGATATTATTGAATATGGTTTAGATGATGCCAGAAACACCCACCAAATTTTTAAAGACAAAACTGACCATATCATCGTGCTCAGTACCACCCTCATTTATGACAGAGAAAAAGTCTGCTCTGCGCCCATTGCCGAGTCCAATCCCAATATTGCCTCGCAGCTGTATGGTGGTTATGTCGATTCAAAATTACAGGTCGAGAAATTTTGGCTGAATCAGACCGATGTTAACGTGACTTTATTAAGAACCTATCATATTTTGGGACCAGGTTCGCTACTGGGCTGTCTACCCATGCATAATCGGGACCCATTGATTGTGCAAAGAATTCAAAGTGGAGAAACACTACAACTTTTTAATGGCGGCAATGTCCCGCTCAATTTCATACATCCCCGGGATTTAGCCGATGCCGCGATTGGCGTGGCCAACAATAGCCAGTGTTATCACAAGGTTTACAACGCGCTTAATCCCAAGGTGTATTTGGTCAAAGATTATTATAAGCAATTGGCCGCATTGTTGGGTGAAGACATTACAATTGAAGATATTGATTATCAAGAGGCCTATGGTCAGGGCTGGGAAATGACCATGCTGCCTCATTGCTATGATATTTCAGCCCTTCAGCGCGATAGTGGTTTCAATCCAACCATTGGCCTGGATGTTGGACTTCGCGATGCCTTGCCGAGTTATCCGCCGGCCATTACCGATACAGCTCAGATCCCGGTATTTAAGGCAATGAACAAGGGCGCAAACCCAAAGCAGATACCTTGGTTAAGCACTATGCCTGCATTGTCTGATGAAAAAGCCCTGTGGAATAAGGTATATGACAGCTATAAGCCAGAGGTTTTGCCTTGGACTGGACACAAATTTCCTGCGGCAGTAGCCACTATATTAAAGCGATGTTTTAGAGCCTGTCATACCTTCGTCGTTGGTTGTGGCGTTGGCGATACGCTAGACAAATTGGCACAATTGGATTTTTCGGCGCAACGACTAACAGGCACAGACATATCTGCAAGCGCCATTGAACAAGCC
>JABSOG010000616.1 GCA_013216025.1 Algicola sp.
TCCTCGACATTGCCCTGCTAAGATAGCGCTCCCAGCTGCAGCCAAAGCTCGCTCGCTACAGGCCCAAGAATCTTGTTGCGCCGTTTGTAAACGTAAAAATTCATCAGATGGTCACCGTGTGTATCATCAAGGTTTAGTCTTTGCACCGCACCACTTTGTGCTTCTTGTTCTATCAAATACATCGGCATTGTGCCCCAGCCCATGCCGCTAAGGATCAGCATTTTTTTTGTCGACAAATCATTAACGTACCAACAACGCTGGCCATCTTGCACACCCCAAGTTGTGCCCTGGGTGCCTGTTCCTGAGTCTTTAAGCACAATTTGATATTCTTTAAGCAAGGCTTTGACGCTACAAAGATTGGAATGTCGGTTGATAAGTTTGGGGGCGGCAACGTTGGCCATACTGCCCTCATTCACATGCTGGTTTTCTAGGTTGGGGTGGTTTAGCTGGATATCAAAACCAAAGCTTATCGACAAATCGGCCAGTTCGTTGTGTAGCGCCTCTATGGCACCACTGATATTTTCTTGCTTGATAATGATCTGGGTCTCGGGAAACTGGTTCTGAATATTTTCGAGTATCAATAATACCGCGCGTAAATCGAAGGTGGTACAAAAGGCCAAAGTAACGCTCGCTTCGTTACCTGCACTTAAATGCTGGCTGAGATGTTCGATTTCATCGGCTTTTTCGAGCAACATCAACGCTAATTGCAATATTCGCTGGCCTTCGGTCGTTAAAACCATGCGATACCCATTACGGTCAAACAGTTGCAACGCCAACTGACTTTCAAGTTGTTTAATGCCTTTACTCAGCGCCGCCTGAGATTTGAACAGCTTTTCGCTGGCCGCTTTCAACGTGCCTTCTTCAGCCACGCATTTGAGCATTTTGAATTGTTCTATGGTCATCAATCGTCCCTTGCCTTAAAAACTGTATTAACCAAAAGTTAAGGTGATCTTAAAATCTATTTGATTTTTATTCAAGCTTAGAGTGAATACACTAGCGACATATTTTTAGACACCCGATCACAAGAGGTAAATTTTGAACGAGAAATTCTTTGGTTTTATTCACAAGCACCCGGTTTGGACCATTTTGTTCAGCCTGTTGCTGGCGTTTGCTGCGGCAGGCGGCGCGCAAAAGCTGTCTTTTAAAAGCGACTACCGCATTTTCTTCAGCGAAGACGATCCGCAGTTAGTAGCGTATGAGTCAATGCAAAAAATCTACAACAAAAGTGACAATGTCTCGTTTATTGTTGTGCCCGAGAATGGCGATGTGTTTACTGCTAAACATTTGGCGGCGCTCAAAGAGCTGACCAAACAAAGCTGGCAAGTGCCGTATTCGACCCGCGTCGACTCGTTGACCAACTTTCAGCACACTTACGCTGAAGAAGACGACATGATTGTTGGCGATCTGGTCAGCCAACCCCAAGGGCTTGGTGCAGCGGACTTGGCTAGGATCAAACAAATCGCTTTAAATGAACCCTTGCTGCTAAACAAAACTATCTCACAGAAGGGTCACGTATCGGTGGTTAACGTGGCAGTGAACCTGCCGGGTATTGACCCCGGTGCAGAGATACCTGAAGTTGCCGCTTTTGTGCGTAACATCAAAGACGAGTTTTTGGCGAAAAACCCCGGCACTCAAGTGTATTTATCGGGCATGGTGATGATGAACAATGCCTTTGCCGAAGCGGCGATGGATGATGGCGCAACGTTAATTCCTATGATGTTTTTAACCGTGGTGGTGATCATGGGTTTGTTGCTCAGAACCATTTCGGGCACTGTTGCCACGGTTATTATTATTCTTCTTAGCATCGGCGCTAGTATGGGATTGGCTGGTTGGTTAGGCTTTTTCTTGACCGGACCCTCTGCATCGGCACCGACCATTATCTTGACTTTGGCTGTGGCCGATTGTATTCACATCTTAAGTTCGATGTTTTATGAAATGCGCCATGGCGCGAGTAAACGTGATGCCATTGCCAGCAGTTTGAAACTCAACCTACAACCGATTTTCTTGACCAGTTTGACCACAGCTATGGGTTTTTTAAGCATGAATTTCTCTGAAATGCCTCCATACCGAGATTTGGGTAACATCGTGGCCATGGGTTGTGGTTTCGCCTTTATTTTCTCTGTGACACTGTTCCCGGCACTGTTGAGTGTACTGCCTATTAAGGTGGCACCACGCAAAGCGGGTCAAAACGACAAAATGGCTGTCATGGCAGATTTTGTTATCAAAAGACGCAAACTGTTGTTGCCCTTGGTGAGTGTGGCTGTCATCTGCTCAACCCTGTTCATTCCTCAAAACGAAATCAACGACGACTTTGTTAAGTATTTTGATGAAAGAGTGCCGTTTAGAACCTCCACTGATTTTATGCAGAAAAACCTGTCGGGTATGACCTTGCTCGAAATGTCGGTGAAGTCGGGCACAGCCAACGGTATCAATGACCCCGCTTATTTAAAAACTGTATCAGATATGGCTGATTGGTTACGTTTGCAACCTGAGGTTGACCACGTCAACACGCTAACTGACACCTTGAAACGTTTGAATAAAAATATGCACGGTGATGATTCGTCCTGGTACAAACTACCACAAACTAGAGAGATGGCGGCGCAGTATCTATTGCTTTATGAAATGTCTTTGCCTTATGGATTGGATTTGAACGACCAACTTAACGTCGACAAATCTTCGACCAAACTGGTGGTGACTTTCAAAAACCTCACCAGCAACGAGCTTATCGCTGTGGGCGACAGAATCGACGACTGGTTTGCTCAAAATGGTGCAAATTACGCGCTGGATCTTGCCAGCCCAAGCCTGATGTTCGCTCACATTGGTCAACGCAGCATTGTTAGCATGTTGACCAGTACTTTAGTGGCTTTGTTGTTTATCTCGGTGTTGCTTGGATTTGCCCTTAAAAGCTGGCGTTTTGGCCTGATAAGCCTACTGCCAAATTTATTGCCAGCGGCAGTCGCCTTTGGTGTATGGGGTGTGGTCGACGGACAGTTTGGCGGCAGTGCAGCGGTCGTGTTTGGCATGACCTTGGGTATTGTTGTTGATGATACGGTGCACTTTTTGAGTAAGTATTTACATGCTCGCAGAAATAGAAACGCCGATGCCAAAGCGGCTGTGCATTATGCTTTTGGCAATGTCGGTAGCGCCTTGTGGATCACCACTTTGGTATTGGTTGCCGGATTCACCGTACTGGCGCAATCGTCGTTCAAACTCAATGCCGATATGGGCTTGTTGACCGCCATCACCATATTTATCGCCCTTGTTATCGACTTTTTGTTGTTGCCCCCGGTGTTGATGGCGCTCGACAAAAAAGACATGAAGCAAAGTGCACAAGACCAAAACTCGGTTGATGCTCAGCCTGCGATAGCCTAAATTTTTAAAGAGAGAATAGAACATGTTTATAAAAAAGATGACTGCCGTATTGGTAACCTTGGCCTTAACATTGCCATTAACTACATTTGCACAAACGCCCGCCGAGCGCGGTCTGGAAATTTCACAAGAATCTAAACGTTTAGACGTTGGTTGGGGCGACAGCACCTCAGACATGGTGATGGTGCTGCGCAACGACCAAGGGCAGGAAAGTATCCGTGAAATCAAGAACAAATCATTGGAGCAAATTAATGACGGTGATAAATCTATCAGTATTTTTGACCGCCCAAGGGATGTTAAAGGCACAGCGTTTTTGAGCTTTTCGCATCCGGTAGGGGCCGATGACCAATGGTTGTATTTGCCGTCATTGAAGCGGGTGAAACGTATCTCGTCAAAGAATAAATCGGGGCCGTTCATGGGCTCTGAGTTTTCGTTCGAAGACTTGAGTTCGTTTGAAGTAGCCAAATACAGCTACCAATATTTGGGCGACGAACAATTCAACGGCGTTGATTGTTACAAGGTAGAACAGTTTCCGGTAGATGAAAACTCAGGTTACACCCGCCGAATTGTGTGGTTAGACAAAGCGCATTACCGGTTACAAAAAGCCGACTTTTATGACCGTAAGAACGCGCTGCTAAAAACCTTGTCATATCATGATTACAAGCATTATTTAGACAAGTTCTGGCGCGCCGACAACGCCCTGATGGTTAATCATCAGACCGGTAAAAGCACTGAGTTAAAATGGCAGAACTATGCGTTTAAGACCGGTTTGAAAGAGAGTGATTTTAGTAAAAGTGGCTTGAGACGGGCTCGTTAGGGGCTGGTATACGAATAGAAAATTACCGTATATCTATGTAGGAACGAGCTCCAGCTCGCGATTTTGGCCTACGAGGAGCGCCTCCCGGACCAAATATATACCAGCTTCGTCAACATATTGAAATGGCTGCGCCATTTATCGCGAGCTGGATTGTTACATGGATGTAACACATTAGAGCAATGCATGGAGCAATTGCCGAGATCGCTCCTACAATATTCCATAACCACCGCGTATTCCCCCTCACCCCGCAATCTCTACAACCGTTTCATAAAAATGGGTTTTACTCAGGTCAACATTATCTGTCTCTTGCAGTAGTGCCAAAATAGCTTTGGCTTGCCGGGTTCTAAAATCACTTGGTGGTACATTTTGAAGCGCCAAGTCAATATGGCCCAGTTGTAACTGGCTTGGGTGATTTTTGAATTGGTGTTTTAGGTCTTCTATACAGCGTTTAACTATGGTTTGTTGAAATGAGCTGAATACTGCTGACAACAGGTTATTTTCTGGGTAATCAACGGTGTAGCATTTCAGGACTTTAAAGTAGTTAAGTTTATTGCTGTGATGGCTGTTGGCTTTATAATTTTTGACTAATCCATAGATACGGTTTTTATGTGCCGCTATGTGCATTAATGGCAACCAAAACAAATCATGATAAAGCGACTGTACCCCACGACCTGTTTTGTTTTGCGAGCCTTGTTTGATATCGTCAAAGATCATTGTGACCATTTTAATGTCACTGTGTTGGGTCGATGAGCATAGCATACGGATCGAAACATAAAGTAAAGTAGTTTGCTTGGTAATTCCTTGTTTGATGATGAATCTGGCCGCTGTCATTGCCGTAGGGCTGTGGTTAGAGATGTTTAAGGCTGTTGATATTACTTGCTCTGACAATCGGTAGAACTCAGGCAAAGCCAAGATGGTTTCAGCCGCTTTAATACCTTGTGGTTGGTCTTTTAACAGTTTTAGTGCGGTAACTATTATTTGATGAGTTAATTGATAAAATTCAGGAAAAGCCAAAATGATTGCAGCCGCTTTAATGCCTTGTGGTTTGTCTTTTAACAGGTTTAATGCGGTGGTAATAATTGCATCGTGGAAATGATAAAACTAAGGA